>CAZGVR010000087.1:0-2387 GCA_964528945.1 uncultured Myxococcales bacterium | reverse complement strand
TGGGGGCAAGCAGTGGGTGGCTCTGTCCGCCGGCCCCGAGCTCCGGGCGGCGCTCGCGCAGGAAGACCTCCCCCGGGCCGCGCCAGCGACGCCGCCAGCGACGCCGCCAGCGACGCCGCCAGCGGCGCCGCGCCGCGATGGGCATCTGAGGACGCTGCTGGGGCAACCCAGGACAGGTCCCGCTTCCTCGACGCCACCGGACGGTGGCAAGGCTGACGCTGAACCGGTTACCGATACTAAAGCGTCACGGTCCCAAGGCAGCCCTGGTCCAGGCCAGAAGCTCTCGGCTCCGATCATGCAGCTGCGGACGGTCATCGAGGACGTGTTCAAGGACAACCTCGCCGGGGAGATCGACGACGCAATCGACTCGGCCTCCACGATTCCCGTGTCGTCCGCGATCGCCCGGATCTCCGGCCCGGAAGCGTCTGTCAATGCTGGCTCCGGCCCTGCGGCCGAAGCGGCCGTGGCCGACAGCGAGGTCACGGTTCCCATCGATGTGGAAGGCCTGACTACAGCCGATATCGAGCTGCCGCAGGCGCCAACCGCGGCCCCAATGCCAGTGGCAGCCGCCGTGACTTCCACTCCCGCAGCAGCCGCGCCGCGTACGCCTGCTGTCACTACTGCCTCCGCGGCTCCCACGACGGAGAGCAAGGCCGTGCTCGAGGAGGATGTACCGCAGCGGCCGGTAAAACGCGGATCGAGGTTGGTCCTCGTCATCGTTGGGGTGGCCTCTCTCGCGATCCTGGCGACCGCGTTGATCGTGGGCTGGCAAGCCCTCTCGGGCCCGAAGGAGTCCGTGCCCGAGGCAGTCACGGACACAGGGCAAGGGAAGGGGCTCGCCGCCGATGCTGGCGAGGAGCCCGCAGGCGCATCCCCCGCGTCCGCAGAAGAGCCGGAGGACGCGGCGTCCGGGACGCAAGGCGAGCCGGACGTGGAGGATGGTGCCGAGGTGACGGCAGACACGGCCGAGGTGACCGTCATCGCGCCGCCCGAGAAGAAACCCGAGGTGGCTCCCGAAAAGAAGACGGTGGTGGCTCCGGTGAAGAAGCCGGCGACCGAGCCGGTGAAGAAGCCGGCGACCGAGCCGAAGAAGCCCAAGAAGCCGGAGAAGAAGGGCGACTGGGAGGTGCTGCTGTGAGGAATCATGGGATCGACAGGCGGCCGCCTCCGGTGGCCAGGGCCGGGGCACTGGTCCCGATCCTGATCGCCATGGCGGTCGCGGCTCGCGCCCCGGCGGTCCGGGCCGGCGACGAGGAGCAGGCGCTGGCCATCTACGAGAATGGAGTGGCCCTGGCCAAGAAGGGCGAGTTCGAGAAGGCCATAGAGCTGTTCGAGAAGGCTAGGAGCATGGGCGCGCCGGCCGAGGTGCTCGTCAACCTGGGCAAGTGCCACGTGGGCCTGGGCCAGATCCACGAGGCAGTGGGATACTACCAGGAGTACCTGGCAAACCCGGATGCCAAGTTCGCGGACAAGGTCAAGGAGATCCTGGAGGGACTGCGTGCCGCGCCCTCGACCGTGAAGCTCACCTCCGAGCCTCCTGGGGCGCAGGTCACCGTGGTGCTGGAGGACGGGACCGAGACCGCGCTCGGAACCACACCGCTCGAGCACCAGGCCGCGGCCGGCAAGGTGACGTTCGTGATCGCGCTCGAGGGCTACGAGGAGGCGCGCGAGGTGGTCGAGGCCGGGTTCGGCAAGCCGTTCGAGATCGCGATAGGTCTGGAGGCAAAGGCGCCGGAAGCTGCTCCCGAGGGTGTCGATGGCGGGGTGGAAGAGGCTCCTGCCGGCGATGGGGACGAGGAGGGCTCCCAGGCCGAGCCGCCCGGGCGGTTCCCGGCGCTCGGGATCTTCGCGGAGGTGGGCGGCGGCGCGGCCCTGTTCCCCTACGGGCGGCTGGAGGGCGTGGGCTTCCAGGCAGGCGCCGACATCTCGGCGGGCCTGGGGTACCGCTTCGCCCCTGGCATGGCCTCGGGCTTCTCCATCGGCGTACAGGTCGATCTGAGGACGTACAAGCTGGCCGGAGACACGGACTGGGAGCCGAGGGAATGGACGTCCCTCATGGCCCACGTCCTGGCAGTGCCCGGCTACCAGTTCGGGCTGCACCCCAGGGTGGGGCTCGAGCTGAGCCTGCCGCTCGGGATCGCGATCATCGTTCCCACGCGCTCCTTGAAGGAGAACGACTACATCAACCTGGTGGGCGGCTACATAGTCGGCGGAAACGCCTCGCTCTTCGACGTCGGGCTGGCCGTGGCCGTTCGCATCGCGGTGGTCTCGGGGTTCACGGTCACGATCGAGCCGGCGCACGTCCACCTGCTGGTCCCGCTCAAGGAATGGCACAGCAGTGCAGGGGTGCTGGTGGACCTGGACATGGGTGCCAGGCTGGGATACGA
>CAZGVR010000086.1:0-10713 GCA_964528945.1 uncultured Myxococcales bacterium | reverse complement strand
CCGTCGTCGATCTCGCGGTCGATCTCGGGGTGAGGGAGGTCAGCTTCCAGCCTTACCAGCAGGAGATCGACGGGATGCACCGGGACCCGTCGAGGTGGATGTTCGAGCCTTCGGAGAGGAACAGGGTCGTGGACGCCATCGCAGGGCGCAGGGAGCACGCCCGGAGCCGCGGGATCGCGATATACACCGAGTCGGTCCTCGATCTCGTGCCCGCCTACCTCTTCGAGGGCGTGCGGCCCATCCCCCGGGGCGGGTGTTTCCTCCCGTCGAGGTTCCTGCTCGTGGACGTGTCCGGCGACGCGTACCCGTGCTTCTTCATGCGTGACGCCGTGGTCGGCAACGTATGCAGTGGAGATCGGCTCGAAGGCCTGTGGCACTCGGAGATCCACACGGCTCTCCAGATGATGGCCCTGACGAGCAGATGCCCTGGATGCCTCGCGGCGTGCTCGGACATCGCGTCTTTCGAGGGTTCCTGATGTCCGAGCATCGCGGCGCGACCCTGTGCCCGTGCGGCCAGGAGCTCGTCCCGGATCCCCGCGTCCCGATCCTCAGGACCACGTGCCCCCGCTGCGGCGCCGAGAGCCTGGTCAGCGGCTTCGTGAAGATGGACGTGGCCCTCTCCGAGATGTGCAACTACAGGTGCAAGATGTGCCGCAGGCCTCCCCGTCCGGCGACCCTCGACACGCGCGACGTGATACGCGTGATGGAGGAGGCGTCGCGGATCGGCGTCGGGACCGTCTCGTTCTGCGGGGGCGAACCCTTCATCCATCGTGACTTCGTGGACATCGCGATCGCCGGAGTGGGGCTGGGTCTCAAGATCCAGATCACGACCAACGGCGGGCTCGTGACGAGGGACAAGCTGCAGCGCCTGCGCGGCGTCGATTGCCTGACGGTGTCGGTCGACGCGCTCGAGGAGACCCACGACGAGATCCGGGGCGTGAAGGGCGCCTTCGCACGCGCGTGCCAGGCCCTCGTCCTCGCGGCCGAGGCCGGCATCACGCGCGGCACGAACACCGTAATCCAGAGGGACAACTCGCACGATCTCCTGGGACTCTTCCACCACCTGCTGGACGTCACCCATGGCCGCCTGGACTACGTCAGGCACGCCCCCGTGGAGGTGACCCCGTCGACGGCAGACCTGGTGGTGCCTGCCGCCGAGATCCCGCTGGTCCGCGAGCAGCTCGGGGCGATCGCCGCGGAGTGCGACCGGCGCGGCATATGGTTCAGCCATCGCAGGCAACTCCTCGATCACCTCGAGCTCTACGTGAACAAGTGGCAGCGGCGCCGTCCGCTGGGCGGCTGCCGGATCCCCGGCCGGTTCATCGGATACTCGGATCTCGGGTTCTACCTCTGCTGGCACCAGGGGCACTCCATCAAGACGACCGGCCTCGTGGAGGCGCTGGAGTCGGACACGGCCCGCCGCGTGGTCGCGGAGGGGATCGAATCCAGGTGCGTCGGCTGCAACGCCCTCACGTACTCGTGGGACGAGGAGTGGAACGAGGGCATCCTCGCCGGTCATCTTGCATCGCAGGGCGAATTGTCCACCCAGGAGACCGTGATACACGCCCCGCGGGCATCGAGCCCGACCCTCGCTGGGGTCAACTGGCCGTACCTCCTCGGCGACTACAACCACGATCTCGCGCCGAACGAGCGGTTTCCGGGATGGGGCTGCTCGTTCGATCCAATGGTCGCGTTCCGTCATCTCGCGATCAGCCGCGACCTGGGCTTCGGCGCCGTTCGCGTCTGGCTATGCGAGAACGGCGAAGGGATCGTCAGGGACGACCGGGGCCTCACGGCAGGGGTGATGCCGGAGCTGCTCGAGTCAGTGCGGGTCCTCCAGGAAGGAGCCTCGCTGGCCGGAATGAGGATCTACTGGAGCTTCCTGGACGGCAACTCCTGGCAGCGCAACGGGGACGAGCTGACGGGCAGGGTCGCCAGGGACGCGGACGAGGCGGCCCGGTTCGCCGATCGGGTCGTGGCTCCGGTCGCGAACCTCTTCGATCCAGGGCTCGCGTTCGCGGTCGAGGTCTTCAACGAGCCCGAGAGCCTCTCGAAGGAGGTCCAAGGCCGCGGCGGGATCGAATGGGACGTGATCGTCCGCGCCATCCGCATCGTACGCGCGCGACTCCACGATCTGGTCCCCGGCGTCCCGGTGACCAGCGGCTGCCAGGCCGTGTTCCTCCCCGGCCTGCTGGCGGATCTCTCGACAGGCGGCGCGCCGCCCGTCGACGCGCTGGACATACACGTATACCGGAACGATGGCGGGCTTCCCTACCGGACGGATCTCCCGGTCGAGATCGGCGACATGCCCCTCTTGGTCGGCGAGGCTGGATCCCACGAGGCCAGCGGCGACTCCGGCCTGATGGAGACCTTCCTCTACAACGCGAGGAGCCTCGAGTACTCGGCGTGCTTCCTGTGGAAGCTGGCCGGGGAAGACCACCTTGTGCTGCGAGAGCGCGACGGGCGGCTCGGCAGGGAGTCCTTCACGAGGACCGCGCGAGGGGATGCCGTCCGGAGGCTGCTGCGCGACCACTGGCACGACCGTTGAGCGCGGATGCGGCCAGGACTGCCAGCGATGCGATCAGCGAGGCCACTAGCGTCCACCTCAGGAGCGCTCCGCCGGCCGGCCTGAACTCCATCCGGATCCGGTGGCGACCGGGCCCCACGGGGACGGCCCTCACCAGTGCGTTGGCGCGGAACACGGGCCTCGAGACCCCGTCCACGGTCGCCCGCCACCCCGGATACCAGGCCTCGTTCACGACCACCATGCCCGCACGAGGGGCGTCCACGACCAGCGAGACCGCATCGCGGGAAAGCACGTAGGAATCGGCCTCGACCCAGGACGGATCCCCTGCCGGGCCTCCATGCCGCACCGCTCCGCTCCCGCCCGTGACGGCCCCGTCCAGGATTGCAATCGGACCGGGAGCCAGCCCCGCCACCCTCTCCAGCGCGGCCGGCCGATCAGGTACCTTCTCGACCTGCGAGAGATCGACCCAGAAGGCTGGCGGGAGGGCCCCCGGGAGCTCTATCACTCCCCTCCCGCGATCGATCGCCCCAGGGAGCGCGAGCAGGGCGGAAGGCGGCGGCAGGAAGTGCCTGTTCCAGCCGTGGATGAAGTGGGGTCCCGTCAGCACGAACCTCACGCCGTACTCCTCGACCAGGGCCGGGCGCTCCCGTAGCGACGAGAGTACGCGCTCGTAGCTCTTGAGCAGCAGCGGGTCCTGGTATCCGCGGAAGTCGCGCCTGCCGAATCGCGTGCCCGACCGCAGCGAGATGCCGAACTCGTCCATGTAGCGGTAGCGGTTGTCGGTGGATCTCGCGATGTCCAGCAGGGGAGCGGCCGCGGCGGCCGACCCCGGGGGCGGGCCCGGCACCGTGTGCCGGTCCGGGGGAAGCGTCCTCGACACGTCCAGGACGAGAAGCGCGGAGAGGACCGCGCCGGTCAGGAAGTGGGACGCCCCCAGCCGAGGGAAAGTCGCGGCAAGCCCCACCACCCCTGCGCTCGCCAGCACCAGGGCAGCGCCCGTCAGGGACCCGGCGAATGCCAGGATGATGCCAGCGAGGGCGCACGCCGCCGAGCCGGCTCGCACGATCACCACCCGGCTCGCGGCCGCGGCGCTGACACGTGGCGATCCCAGCCAGGCGAGTCCGGCGGCCGACAGCGCTGCCCAAGCCGGACCGAGCCACGACTCGTACCTGTGGGGAAGCCTGAACAGGGACACGCCCGGAACGACGTTGAATACCGGACCGAACAGCGGTCCGTTCGTGCCCATGGCCATGAGCACGGCCACGACGGATGCGATCAGCATGTACCAGCGCGCCGGGACCGGCCTCTCGAGCCTTGGCGCGGCCAGGCCTACCGCCCCCAGGATCAGGACGACCAGCCCCAGGTAGAGGTGGTTCCCGGGGAGCGGCCGCACCAGGCCGAGGAGCTGACCGGCCGCGAGCCCGCCCTCCGCGACCGAGTCGAGGCCGCGCCCGGCCTGCACCGACTCGCGGGCCAGCATGAGACCCGGGCCCACCACGGCTCCTGCCAGGCCCGCGGCGAGGCAAGACGAAAGGAGCAGCACGAGAAGCCCGCGGCCCAGTGCTGCCCGGCCGCGCTCGACGGTTTCCTCCGCCAGCCTCCACGCGACGAATGGCGCCGCGAACGAGAGGCACAGCCAGAGCGCGGGCGGCGAGCCGACCCACGCGCACATGGCAAGGGCCAGCGCGAGGAGCGCCCCGTCGGAAGCACGCCTCTCCACCACGGCCCTGTCCGCAGCCCACAGGACGAGTGGGGTCCAGGCGAAAGCACCCGTGAGGTTGAGCTCCCAGTTGTGCCGCATGAACGGGGCCACCTCGAGGACGGTCGCGCCCAGGACGGCCGAACCCCACGGCAGACGCCAGCGCCTGAGCCAGGCCATGCCGGCGAGACCCGATACGAGGAAGCCGAGCACGACGCGCGCCTCGGCCCAGCCCAGGCCGGGCGAGGCGCCGGCCACGGCACATATCGCCCAGTTGAGGGGGTTGTAGATCCCAGCCTGGGGATCCGCGTAGTAGGGATATCCAGCGCGATCGTACGGGTTCCAGTAGGGGAGAACGCCGTCATGGAGCGAGCTGCAGAGGTACACGAGATCCGGCCAGTACTGCTCTGGCACGTCCCATTCGAGGAACCTCGGAGCGCCCGTGAGGGCCGCGAGGAGAAGCGGGTGGAAGAGGAATACCGTCACCCCCACGGGAACGAGCGACGCCGCGAGCGCCTGCCACCGCTCCTTCATGGCGCCCACAGCTCCATGGGCTGCGCGTGCCCGACCCTGAAGGTCCTCTTCAGGGTCATGCCCCTCGACTCCGCGAACTCGCGCAGGGGCCCTGCATGACGCGAGCCCCGGGCCAGGAGCACGACATCGACCCAGGGCGCGGGCTTGCCCATCCAGTCGATGTGGATCGCCCGCAGCGGTCTCTCGACGTAGCCCAGGTAGGGTCTCTCGAGCTCCACGGTCATGGGCCATGACGATAGGACCGTCGGATCTCCGGGCCCCAGATCCTCGATCGCGCGGAAGGCCTGCTCGTGGGTCTCGATCACGTCGGCGTAAGCGAAGGTCAGCTCCGCCTCGTCCGGCCGGGTGGGTGCGCGGGTCCCGAGGAGTCCGAGCACGAGGGCCGCGGCAACGGGGAGCACCCTGACGGCCAGCCAGGCCCTGCCCGCCGGAAGCCATCGATCGGAGATCCCGCCGAGCAGCACGCCGGTGGCGAGGATGAGGATCCCGGGGTGGGCCGGCAGGGCGTATCGCTCCAGCCAGAACATCTTGGAGAAGAAGGCGGCGTTCAGGAGGGCGAGGAGGATCATCGCAGCTGCGACGGCCGACGGCCTCGGACGCCATGCGGTCTCGAGGCCCTTCCGGTCCTGCAGGGTGCTCGCTACCGCGCCAGGCCTGCGGGCCAGGAGCGCGAGCGAAAGGAGCGCCCCGGCCGAGACGAGCCAGCGCCCGTGCCATGCGACCAGGGAAGGCCAGACCGTGAGCAGGTTCGAGGGACCGAAGGGCCGCTCGAGCAGGAGGTTTCCATGGTGAGGGAATATGAAGTAGCCGGCCGCGATCTTCTGCCATGTGAGAAAGGCGCACAGGACGGCAAGCGGCACGAGGCTCGCGCCCAGGCGGTACCATGTGCCCGGCGAGCGCATGCTTCCGTCCCTTCCCGCGTCCCATGCGATCGATGCGGTGACGGCGATGGCCGTGAAGACCCCGGTCTCCTTGAACAGCACCAGGGCGGACCCGGCTATCGCAACGCCGGCGAGGCTACCTCTCTCCAGGAACAGGAGCACGAGGACCGTGAGCGCGGTCAGCGGAACCTCCGGCAGGAGCATTCCTCCCATCGAGAGGAAGAGCGGGGTGGTGGCCAGCGCGAGCGACGCGGCCAGCCCGGCTCGCCTCCCGAAGAGGGACGATCCAAGGACGTACGTGCCCACGAGCGCGAGGATCGCGAACGGCAGGACCACGAGATGGCCGGAAGGCGGATGGGGGCCGAGCAGCCTGAAGCAGAGGGCCGCAATGAGGAAGAGGAGCGGCGGGTGCCCACGCGACCACTCGTCCGGGAACGTGCCGGGCGTCGGGTCGAACCCGTGCTCGGCGAGCCAGAGAGCCCCGGGCACGTACACGTCCGACTCGTCCCAGAAGTAGGGCAGGGAGAGGGGACCTGCCCGGACGATCAGGACCCAGGCCGCTGAGAGGGCGGAGACCGCCAGGATCTCGAGCGTGCCGACGCGCACCCCACCCCAGGATCGGCGGACCACGGGTATCAGACCTCCCGGCCCTCGATCCAGCCATCCTCGAGCCTGGGCCCGGCCGGATCGAGCAGCGCGGGACGCGTCATGCCGAGGCGCGCGGCCGCGCCCATGGCGGCCGCTCGGAGGCAGCCGAGCCCGTATCCGACCCCGACCGAGGCCGGCATCGTCTGCATGCCGCTGAAGTATCGAGCTGGGCACGAGATCTCCCCGATCCTGTACCCGCCGAGGTGCGCGAGCACGATCAGCTCGGTGTCGAACTCGAACCTGTTGGAGAGGTTGGCCAGCGGCAGCTCCCGGAGCATGCGCTTGGAAAACGCCCGGTACCCGGTATGATACTCCGAGATGTGCGCCCCGAGCATGAGGTTCTCCGCCGCAGTGAGGAACCGGTTGGCCGCCAGCTTCCATACGGGCATCCCGCCCTGCCTTGCCTTGCCGTCCAGCATCCGGCTCGCGAGGACGAGATCGTAACCGCCGTGGACGATCATGGCGCCCATGGCCGGCACGAGCTCTGGCATGTACTGGAAGTCCGGGTGGACCATGACGACCACGTCGGCGCCCGTCCGCAGCGCCTCCCGGTACGTAGTCTTCTGACCGGCCCCGTACCCGAGGTTGCGGTCGTGAGAGAAGACCCTGACGCCGAGGGATCGGGCGACGGCGACGGTATCGTCGGTGCTGCCGTCGTCCGCGAGTATGATCTCGTCGGCGTACCCGGCAGGGAGCGCGGCAACGGTCCTCCCGAGCGTGGAGGCCACGTTCCTGCCGGGCATGGTCACCACGAGGCGGGCTCCGTCGATCATCGATGCTCCTTGCCGGACGGCCCGGCTTGCGAGCCCGTAACCGTCCGCGCGCTCCATAATACACTCCCGGTGGCGGGTCCGGCCACCTCGGAGTCATGAGCGAACCGCGCAAGGGGAACGCCCGCCGAGCGCTGGCCCTGCTCATCGGGCTCGCGGCCGGGCTAGCGCTCGCCGAGGCGGCATCCCGCATCCCGGGGATCGCCCCCGAGGTCTGGCCCAGGCCGCTCATGATCGAGAATCCGGGCAAGACGTTCGGGCTGGACTGCTACCCGACCGACCCGCGGGGCAGCTTCCCGACGGATCTCGGGGATCCGGAGCAGCTCGAGGACGCGGCAAGGCGCGGCGGCTGGGACCCGTCGATCCTGGAGGGAATCGCGGGCGACCTGCCTCACTGCGTCCCCTTCGAGTACAACGACCTCACGTACCGCGACTCGAGGTTCGAGCCAGCGCCCGCTGGCACGTCGAGCGTCCTCGTCATCGGCGATTCGTTCACAGAGGGCCAGGGCGTGGTGGCCGAGCACACGTTCACGAGTCGCCTTCAGGCCATGCTCGCCGGCAGGCGAGACCTGCCGCGGACAAGGGTCCGCAACGCGGGGAGGCGCGGACGCGACCTTCCAGGCATCATGGACGCGCTCGAGGATCTCCTCCAGATCCTGAAGCCGGACGTCGTGGTCTACGCCTTCATGCTGAACGACTTCGAGCAGGACGAGCCCCATCGCTCCAGGCAGGAATTCCTGAATGACCTGGTCCTCGATCGCCAGCACACCGGACACCCGACGTGGAAGCTGCCGCGATGGCTCTCGTGGAGCGCGCTGGCTGTGCTCGTGGCCGAGAGGGTACGCACGGCCCGGGTGTCGAAAGCGACTCGTGACTGGTATTCAGGGATGATCGGCCCGGGGAACGTGGGTGGCTGGACGAGGACCAGGCGGGATCTCGAGCGCATGCGGGATCTCGTGCAGCAGTCGGGAGGCAGGTTCATCGTGGCCGTGCTGCCTCTCCTGGTCGGGCTGGAGGGACACGGGAGCAGGTATCCCTTCCGAGGCCTCCACGAGGACCTGGACGGGGCAATGGACGGGATGTCGATCGCCAGGGTGGACCTGCTCCCCGCCTTCGTGGGACACAGGACGGAAGACCTGTGGGTCCATCCGGTGGACATGCACCCGAACGACGAAGCCCATCTCATCATCGCCGAGTCGCTCCTCGCTCCGGTCGCCGGGGCCCTCGCCCCGGGCTCGGGACGGCCATGACCGGAGGGTCAGGAAGCGCAGCCCCCTTCGATCTTCCGGGCCCGGCCTTCGTCCTGCTGTCGATCTGCCTGCCGGCCGGACTCCTCGCGATCCACCGCGACCTCGGGCACCAGGGAGACATGCTGGTGTTCCTGGACTGGTACCGGACGGTCTCGGGGCCGGATCCCATCTATGCGGCCGGAACGGGGATCAATTACCCGGCACTCGGGGTGCTGGTGGTCTCCCTGCCAGCCAGGATCTTCGAGTCGATCGCTGGAAGGGAGGTCGACTTCGAGTCGTACAGGACCGCGCTCAAGATCCTGCTGACCGCTTCCGAGACCGGCCTCGTGCTCCTGCTCGCCCCCCTGGCCGACAGCCTGCGGATCCCCAGGCCGAGGATCCTGGCTCTCTCGATATGGGCGCTGCCTGCCACGTGGGCAGGCGGATCCTGGTTCGGACAGATCGACGTCGTGGGGAGCATGATGCTCGCGGCCTCGGCCCTGGGCGCGGTGCGAGCCGCGCTAGCGGCAGCGGACGGCCGGGCCGGGACCGGTTGGCTGGCACTCGCGGCGATCGGCCTGGCGGGCGCGATCCTCACCAAGCAGTTGACGCTGTTCTCGGCTCCCGGGCTGCTGCTGACCGCGATGCTCTGCCCGGCGATCCACGCCATGAAGGGGGACTGGGCACGTGCCGGGACGTGCGCGGTCTTGCTCCTCGCCACCCCGGTCCTGCTCTTGGCGCCGGATCCCTTCCTCTCCCTGCCCGGTGGATTCCGGTCGCACCTCGCGTTCGTCCTGGCCGGGGGAGGATCCGCGCACGGGAACGTCCTGTCCGGCAACGGGGCCAACATCTGGGCCATCGTGGCCAGGGACGCCGGAGCGTCCTCGCTCGGCACGCTCTATGCCGGAATTCAAGCTAAGCACTGGGGCATCGCGATCTTCGGCCTGTCCCAGGCTTCGCTCGTGGCATGGATGCTGAGAGATGCCAGGCCCCTGCTCCGGGATCACGGACCCGAGATGGTCCGCCGTCTCTGCGCCTCGCTCGTCCTGCTGACCGGCATGACCAACCTGGCCATGGCAACGCTGCTGACCGGAGTCCACGAGCGGTACCTGTATCACGCCGTGCCGTTCCTGCTGGTGGGACTGGCATACCGTTCCGGACAGGGTCTGTCCTGGGCTCGCCGGCTCTCGGTGGCCGCATGGATCGTCTGCGGCTGGACCGGGTTCTTCGTCCTGTCCAGCATACACTGGGATTCCTTCGCAGGCGTCCTTGCCCCTCTGCGATCACACACGATCACCGGGATCCTCCAGCTTTCACTGCTGGTCGCGATCGGTTCGCATCTCCTGGCCGAGCGCCCCGGGCAGGCGGTCAGTCGAGGCGGAGGACCCTGGCAGCGATCCTCGACCCCCGGAACGAACCGACCAGATCCACCACGGTGCAGCTAGCGGGCAGCGACTCGCAGAACTCCACGAAGTCCGGATCCGCGTGCCCGAGGACGAAGAGATCGGCCTGGCCGCGCAGGTCATCGAGGGATGACACGACGAGGCTTCCGAGCTCGCCGAGAGCCTCCGAGGCGTAGCGCAGGTTGGACCCGACCAGACGGGAGGTCTCCACGCACGGATCGTGGGCGTGGACCGCGAGCCCCAGTTCCCTGCACCTGCGCACGAGGTCGACCAGCGGCGATCCCCTCAGGTCGTCGGTCCTCCTCTTGAAGCTCAGGCCCAGGAACGCGATCCGCCGGTGCCCGGCCGATGCGATCAGCTCTGCGGCCCCCGCGATCGACAGCTCGTTCGAGCGGCGCACGCCCGCGAGGAGAGGAACCTCCCGGCCGGCGCGCCTTGCCAGCGCCTCGAGCGACGCCAGGTCCTTGGGAAGGCACGAGCCGCCGTACGCGAATCCCGGTCGCAGGTACGACGAGGAGACGTTCAGCTTCCTGTCGCCCGCGAACAGGTCCATGACCTCGCGCGCATCGATGCCGCTGGGTCCGCATATCCTGCCGATCTCGTTCGCGAAGGCCACCTTCGTGGCATGCCACGAGTTGCACACCAGCTTCAGGATCTCCGCAACGCCCGGTCCGGTGAGGTGGAACGGTGCCTCCAGGAACCCGTACAGATCCACCAGGGGCTCGGCCCACCCTGGCTCCTGCGCTCCGACGATCGTGAAGGGAGGGTCCATGAAATCGCCCACGGCGGACCCCTCCCTCATGAACTCGGGGTTGGCGACCACGGTGAAGTCCCTTCCGGGCTCGAGGCTGCCCTCGCGGGCCATGAGATCGATGCAGCGGACCAGGGTGCCGGGGACGATGGTGGAGCGGATCGCCACGCAGTGGGGTCGCGGAACCGGCGCGGACGCAAGGACGCGGGCGATCTGGACGCAGACCGTCTCGACGGCCGATACGTCCATGCGTCCGTCATTCGACATGGGC
>CAZGVR010000085.1:3692-10780 GCA_964528945.1 uncultured Myxococcales bacterium | reverse complement strand
GCGAGCGCCATGACGAGCCGGTCTATGTCCAGGCCGAACCCGCCGGCCGGCGGCATCCCTATCTCGAGCGCCCTTACGTAGTCATGGTCGAAGTCCATGGCCTCCTCGTCGCCGCCCTGCCGCGCCGCGACCTGGGCGCGGAAGCGGTCGGCCTGGACCTCGGGATCGTTGAGCTCGCTGAAGGCGTTCACGATCTCGCGCCCGCCCAGGTAGAGCTCGAACCGGTCCGTCCAGGCGGGATCCTCGTCCTTGGGCCGCGACAGCGGCGAGACCGACACCGGGTAGTCCATGATCGCCACGGGGCCCTTGCCGAGGTTCGGCTCGGCTAGCTTCTCGAACAGTGCGAAGATCATGCCGCCGTGATCGTGGGCCGGTGGCCGCTCGTCCGGAGGGAACACCCTCTCGCAGACGGCCATCGTGCCCTCGGCCGTGGAGAGCGCGGCCGCGTCGATCCCCTGGGCTGCGCCGTGCAGGATCACGGCCTCCCTCATGCGGAGCTTCTGCCACGGGGCCTGGAGATCGAACTCGCGCCTCTCCCTCAGGTGCGGGAACCGCTCGTGGACCGCGGCCTCCACGGAGCGGAGCATCTCCTCGGTGCGCGCGAGCACGCCCTCGTAGTCCGTGAACGCCTCGTAGTACTCGAGCATGGTGAACTCGGGGTTGTGCCGCGTGGACACGCCCTCGTTCCTGAAGCACTTGCCGATCTCGTACACGCGATCGAGCCCGCCCACGAGCAGCCTCTTCAGGTACAGCTCTGGCGCGACCCTCAGGAAGAGATCCATGTCGAGCGCGTTGTGGTGCGTGGTGAACGGCCTCGCGTTGGCCCCCCCGCGGATCGGGTGGAGCATGGGCGTCTCCACCTCGATGAAGCCCTGGCCGTCCAGGTACTCTCGCAGCTTCGCGACGACCAGGCTGCGGACCCTGAACACCTCCCTCACGTCCGGGCTCATGGCGAGGTCCAGGTACCGCTGCCTGTACCTCACCTCCGGATCCGCGAGCCCGTGCCATTTCTCGGCCAGCGGCCTGAGCGCCTTTGTTATCGGGGTGAGGGCCGAGGCCAGGATCGTGAGCTCCCCGGTCTTCGTGTAGAAGGCCGTCCCCTCGACGCCCACCAGGTCGCCGGCCTCGATCAGGCCGAAGGCCTTCTCGTCCGCCTCGGGCAGCAGCCCCTTGCGCACGTGCACCTGGATCTTGCCGGTCGAGTCCACGAGATCGAAGAAAGTGGCCTTGCCGAAGGAGCGCACCACCATGACGCGGCCCGCGAGCGCGAAAGATCCAGGCACGAGCGGGTCCATGGACGGCGCGGCGGGCCGGGCTATTCCCTCGACCGCCGCCCTCACGCGGGCCGCGCTGTGGCGCGGCCTGAACGCGTTGCCGTACGGATTCCTGCCGCTCGCGCGCAGCTCGTCCCTCTTCCCGATCCTCACCTGGCGAAGGTCGGCGATCGGCTCGCCCTGTTCCGGCCTGTCCGTCATCGGCGTCGTTTATACACGGTCGTGCCGCGGTGGTCGAGGCCCGGGGAGCCGCGGGGGTGGCAGGCTAGACGGCCTCGCTCGGCATGATGACGGTCTCCACGGAGATCCCGGGCGATGTGTCGGCCGGGATGTAGTTCAAGACCTCGAACCCGATGATCCGCCCGCTGGCATCCTTCATCAGGACGACCTCGTCGATGGTCTCCTCGCAGGACCGCTCGCGGGATGGTTCGTCCAGCCAGACCGTCAGGGTCCGGCCGACCGGATCGTGGATGACCTTTATCTTTTCCATGCTACCTCCCCGATCTTGATGGCGTCCGTCGGATACGCGGTGATGAGGAACCCGGTGCCGTCCTCCCGCTTGGCGACCGCGCAGAGCAGGCGGGGATCGATCGACCTGTAGAACAGGTGGACCATGGGGTCCCTCCTGCTGACCCTGACCTCGTCAGGGTCTGAGAGGACCATGCTCACGTCTGCCTCCCTGCCGGCAAGCACCGGGTGCTTGCTGGTGACGATGAAGTCCCAGTGCGAACGGGTGCAGCGGACCGTGAAGCCCAAGGGGGTACAGACGTTCAATACGAGATCTGCGTCCATCCGATCCCAGCCTGAAACTTCGTTATTCCAAGACTATAACCCCCGCGGTCCGTTCGAGCCAGCACGGGTAGCTTCAGAAGCAGCGTCCCGTGACCGCGTCGCACGCGTAGGGAATGCCCCAGAGCGCCTCGCAGTCGCCTGTCGAGGTGCATGCCGAGAAGCAGAGGCCGGGGGGCGCGGAGGCCGCGCTCGAGAACGAGGGCTCCTCGAACAGCCCCGCGAGGTCGTAGCAGGCCAGATCGCCTCCCGAGAGGCACGCGTCGTCCGAGAGCGCGGCCTCGGGATCCGCGCATCCCTTCCTGCAACGGCAGGCGAAGCACGCGCCGGGCGCCGGATCGCCGGCCGAGGCAGGGGCGCCGCACAGATCGTGGTCCGCGGCCAGCGAGGCGTTGCAGGAGGCGGTGCATCTTCCGTCCACGCACAAACCAAGGCCGAGCCTGGAATCGCAATCCCCGTCCGAAGCGCAGGTGTCGTACAGGGCCGAGTCTCCGGTCGTCCCGGCAGCGGGCAGGCACGTGCCGTCCTCGCCGCCCGGCGGCGCCGTCCCCACGAACTCGCCGTCGCAGGCAGGCACGCAGGCGTACCCGCTGCGGCACGCGTGCCCTGGATCGCCGGGCGCGGTCCCGGTCGCGCACGCTGCCAGGCAGACGGGATCCAGCGGGTCAGTGCCCGGCCTCACGCACACGCCGCCGCCGGCCGCGCAGTCCACGCCCTCGAGGTCGCACCCGGGAAGCACGCACAGCCCCCCTGGAAACCCGCCGCCCAAGGGCGAGGAGCAGTCCTCGGGGATGCACGTTGCATCCTCCGGACAGTCCGCGTCCAGGCCGCACTGGGACGCGAACGTGCCGGATCCGGGCCCACCGCACGAGAGAGTGCCAGCGTCGCACGTGCGCTCGCAGCCAGAGGCCCGCTCGACCTCGCCGACCTCCCTGTCGTTGTCTCCGTCGAGGTCTGTCCAGCGCTCGCAGCACTCGCGGTCGCTCCAGCACCCGGGCACGCATGCCGAGGTCCATGGGTCGCACCTGTACCCGGCCCGGCAGCACGCGTTGAAGGCATAGGGCACGCCGGAGGCGTCCGAAGGCACGCACGCGTCCATGCACGCCCACCTGTCCTCGCACAGGATCGCGCCCAGTTGCACGCAGGCGGCGCCCACGGGGCAGGCCCCCGGGTCGCGGGGATCGCAGCCCAGCGTCCACGAGGCGTCCACGCAGTAGCCTGCGGACCACTCCACGTACGTCACGTCCTCGTACGTCTCCGCGTCCTCGAGCAGGCAGGTCGTGCCGCCCGTGCAGTCCGTGTCGGAGGCGCAAGCCGCGCCGACCGGCCCCTCGGGCGGGCACGCGGGCGGTGGCGGCCCGTCCTCTGCAGCGTCAGCGTCCGTGTTCGTGTCAGGAACCGGGTCAGGGACTGGATCGGGCGCCGGGGTGTCGTGCGGCGCGTCGTCGGGCTGGTCCGCGTCCGGGTCGTTCGACGTGTCCGGATTGGGGTACGGGATCTCGTTGCCGCCGCACCCGCCGCAACCGGGGATCCCGGTCGCGGCAAGCGCGAAGGCGATCACGACGAGGATCGTGGATCGGCACGGCATCGACCGCAGCTTAACTTGCGAACCAAGGGGGGGCAAGCGTGCCCGCTGACACGGTGCCCGCGAATGCTGGGGGATTGGTGAATACCGTAAACGCCTGGCAGGAAACACGGTGCGAAGCTCGTCCTGCCGTGATATTCTGCGATCGATGGCGCCCCGAACACGAAGGAAGGATCTACGCCCGAGCACCCGCTCTGCCGCAAGGGTTCCGTACCGGGCAGGCCTCCGTGCGGCACGCTGGGCTGCGGAGGTGGAGAGGTGGCGGTCGCGACTGGCGCCCATGCTGCCCGATGTGCCCCCCGACGAGCTCGACCTGATCCTGCTCAGCCTGCTCAGGCCGCCCGGAGTCGAGCGCCGGTGGCTGCTGCGCCCAGTGGGGAAGCATGGCCGCGTCCTTTGAGGACTCCCTCCTTGCCTCGGCCGGCAGGCCGAAGGACAGGGCCATGTTGCCCATCCTCGAGCACGCCGCCAGCGTTTTGAAGGCCATGAAGGGAGCGGCGGACCCAGGACGTGAGCGCCCCTTCCGGCCGATCCGCAACAGGAAGCGCTGAAAGGGTAAGCCAGGCCAGGCTTCCCTGCCGCAACGCCGCACTCACGCATGCACGCCCTTGACAGCCAAGTGGCCAGTTCTACTATCGGGACTCTCCTTCACCGGAGCGATCTCCACCAAGGAACCCGAGGAGCAAGCCATGTCCAGGAAGAGGATCGTCATACTGGGGGCGGCGGGTCGCGACTTTCACGACTTCAACACGGTCTACAGGAACGACGAGGGCACCCAAGTGGTGGCGTTCACCGCGACGCAGATCATGGGCATCGCGGGCCGGACGTACCCGCCTGCGCTCGCGGGCAGGCTGTACCCAAAGGGCATCCCGATCGTCGAGGAGAAGGATCTCGAGAAGGTCGTCAGGGAGATGTCCGTGGACGAGGTCGTGCTCGCCTACTCCGACCTCGCTTGCGAGACCGTGCTCGGGCTCGCGGCCAGGGTGGTCGCTGCAGGCGCCAGGTTCGCGTGCCTGGGCCACGCCTCGACCGCGGTGAAGAGCACGAAGCCCGTGATCGCCGTGACCGCGGTCCGCACGGGCTGCGGCAAGAGCCAGACCACCCGGTACGTCATGGACGTGCTCAGGGGGTGGGGCCTCAGGGTCGTCGCGATCCGGCACCCCATGCCCTACGGCGACCTCGAGGCGCAGAGGGTCCAGCGGTTCGCCGTGGCTTCCGACCTCGACCGCCACAGGTGCACGATCGAGGAGCGCGAGGAGTACGGGCCGCACATCGAGCAGGGCAACGTGGTCTACGCTGGCGTGGACTACGAGGCAATCCTGAGGGAGGCCGAGAAGGAGGCCGACGTGATCCTCTGGGACGGCGGCAACAACGACACGCCCTTCTACGCGACCGACCTGTGGATCGTTGTGACCGATCCGTTCCGGGCGGGCCACGAGCTCACGCACTGGCCAGGCAGGGTGAACTTCCTCTCCGCGGACGTCGTGCTCGTGAACAAGGTGAACTCGGCCGATGCGGGCGACGTGGAGAAGATCGTGAGGAACGCCGCACGCTTGAACCCGAGGGCAATCGTGGTCAAGGCCGCCTCGAAGGTGACGACGCCGGGAGGCGAGGCGCTTCGCGGGAAGAGGGTCCTGCTCGTCGACGACGGGCCCACGCTCACGCACGGCGACATGCCCTTCGGGGCGGCCCGGATCGCCGCCCAGGACATCGGCGTCGCCGAGATCGTCGATCCGCGGCCGCGGGCCGTGGGAACGATCAGGGAGCTCTACGTGAAGTACCCGCACCTCGGGGCCGTCCTCCCGGCCATGGGGTACGGCGAGGATCAGGTCAGGGAGCTGCAGCGGACGATCGAGGCGGTCCCGTGCGACGCGGTGCTCAGCGCGACGCCCGTCGATCTCGCCTCCGTGGTGCGGTCTTCGAAGCCGATCGTGAGGGCGTTCTACGCGCTCGAGGACATGGGGACGCCCACCCTGCGATCCGTCCTCGAGAGCCGCCGGCCCACCCTCGGGAGATGACGCCATGAAGAAACCCGTCGCAGTGGTGGCATTCGGCGGGAATGCCCTGATCCGCGCGAGCGATCACGGCACGCTCGAGGAGCAGATCAGGAACGCGGATCGAGCGGTGAAGCCGCTCGTGCGCGTGCTGGAGAGGGGCTTCCGCCTCCTCATCGTCCACGGCAACGGCCCCCAGGCCGGGATCGAGATGATCCGCGTGGAGGAGAGCGCGACCAAGGTCCCGCCCGTGACGCTCGACATGTGCGTGGCGAGCACACAGGGCTCCATGGCCTTCCTGCTCGAGCGATCCCTTCGCGAGGAGTGCCGCGTCCAGGGGATGCCCGTGGAGATCGCGGCGCTGGTCACGCAGGTCGTCGTGGACGCCGACGACCCCGGGTTCGAGAACCCGACCAAGCCCGTCGGGCCGTTCTTCAACGAGTTCAGGGCCCAGAAGCTGAGGAGCGAGATGGGCTGGCGCATGGTCGAGGACTCGGGACGGGGCTTCAGGAAGGTCGTGTCCTCGCCGCGGCCGAAGGAGATCGTGGAGGCGAGGGCCATCCGGAGCCTGCTGGAGGAGGACAACGTCGTCATCGCCGGTGGCGGCGGAGGCATCCCCGTCGTGCGCCGCGAGGACGGGAGCCTGGTGGGCGTCGAGGCTGTCATCGACAAGGACTACACTGCGAGCCTGATCGCGCAGGCGGTGCAGGCGCACCTGTTCGTCATCCTGACCGCCGTGGACCACGTGTGCATAGACTTCGGGAAGCCCGGCGAGCGATCCATGCGGCGGCTCCCGATCGCCGAGGCGCGGCGCTTCCTCGCGGAGGGCCAGTTCCCGCCCGGCTCAATGGGTCCCAAGGTCCACGCGGCGATCGGGTTCCTGGAGGGCGGCGGTCGCGAGGTCTGCATCACGAGCGAGATGTCGATGGAGGCCGCGCTCCGGGGCGGCGGCGGGACCACGATCGTGCACGAGGGGATGGCGGAGGATTGGGGAGGCCAGCAGGTCCTGTTCTGGTGAGGCGATCCCTGGCCGCCACTGCGGTCGAGCCTAAAAAAAACGGGCCGTACCGTCATGGCCGTCGAGGTGTCAAACCAAAACCCCACACGTGCGCCAGGTGGGCTCCATGTTGGCCGCTTCAGGCTTCCCGGTGAATCGTGTCCGGGCATGCGCACCGCGACCAGGGATAGATCCCGGGGGCTTTTGATTTGTAGGAGTTTGGTTTTATCCACCTCGTCGAGCCCGACAGAGGGCCCATCGATCCTTATACGATGCGCTCCCGTGACCGTCAATCCGGACTGCGGCCGAGGTGCTGCGGGAACTCGCCAAGGGCGGCTCGATCTGGTAACTTCGCGCGCATGATCGGGCTCCTTCGCGGACGCATCGCCGACCGGGCGGACGAGGGGATCGTCGTCGATCAGAAGTATCCGGTCGGCCTCGCGCTTTTC
>CAZGVR010000085.1:0-3682 GCA_964528945.1 uncultured Myxococcales bacterium | reverse complement strand
GTCGGGTTCGAGGTGCACGTGCCGCCAGACGTGTCGGCCTCGGCGATCGGGTCCGATACCACGCTCCACGTCCATACGGTCGTGCGCGACGACTCGATCGCTCTCCACGGGTTTCCCACCCGGGCCCAGCTGGCCGCGTTCCGCCTGCTCCTCACCGTGAAGAACATAGGACCGAAGCTGGCAATGGCCGTGCTGGCGACCCTCCCGCCCGAGGAGATCGCGACCGCGCTCGCGCGCGGCGAGTCCGAGAGGTTCAGGAGGGTGCCCGGGATAGGCATGAAGACGGCACAGCTCATCGTTGTCGAGCTCAAGGACAAGGTCCGCAAGCTCGTCCGCGAGGCGCCGGCCTCCCGTCCCGTGATCGAGGGGCGGCTCGCCGAGCTGGCGAGCGCGCTGGAGCACCTCGGCTTCAAGCCCGCGCAGGCCGAGAGGGCCGCGATCGAGATGAGGGATCTGGGCCGCGGCGAGGAGGATCTCACGGTCCTCGTCAGGGAAGCCCTGAAGAGGCTCTCGTGAGCGGCGAAGCCGCCGGCCCGCCGCGCGGCGGCCCCCTGGATCCGGAACCTGGGTTCGACGATCCCGGGCTGGACACGACTCTCCGCCCCAGGACCCTCGAGGAGTTCGTCGGCCAGGCCGCGAGCAAGGAGAACCTCCGCATCTTCATCCGCGCGGCCAGGGAGCGGAGCGAGCCTCTGGATCACGTGCTCCTGTGCGGGCCGCCCGGTCTGGGCAAGACGACCCTCGCCCACATAATCGCGCGAGAGATGGGCACCCAGCTCCACGCGACGAGCGGGCCCGCCATCGAGCACAAGGGCGTCCTCGCCGGCATGCTCACGCGCCTCGAGCACGCGGACGTCCTGTTCGTCGACGAGATCCACAGGCTCCAGCCCATCGTCGAGGAGAACCTCTATCCCGCGCTCGAGGACTTCAGGATCGACATCATGACCGGGGACGGCCCGCACGCCCAGTCCCTCCAGCTGGGCCTCAGGCCGTTCACGCTCGTGGGGGCTACGACCCGCACGGGCCTGCTCACGTCACCGCTCCTCTCCCGGTTCGGGATGACCCTGCGGCTGGACCACTACCCTCCCGAGGACCTGCGGCACATCGTGGTCCGCTCGGCCGCGATACTGGGCATAGACGTGGAGGCTGGCGCATCCATGGAGGTCGCGCGCAGGGCACGCGGCACGCCCCGCATCGCGAACCGCCTGCTGCGGCGCCTGAGGGACTTCGCCCAGGTCCTGGGCGACGGCCGGATTTCGCACGACCTGGCCCGGGACGGCCTGAGGCGTCTGGGCGTGGACATGGCCGGCCTGGACGACATGGACCGCCGGTACCTCTCGACCATCATCGAGAAGTTCGACGGCGGCCCGGTGGGTATCGAGACCCTGGGCGCCTCTCTCGGCGAGTCGAGGGATACGCTGGAGGACGTGTACGAGCCCTACCTCCTCCAGATGGGCTTCGTGCAGCGCACGCCGCGGGGGCGCATGGCCACTCGCAACGCCTGCGAGCACCTCGGGCTGCCGTTCAAGCGGTCGGATCAGGGGGATCTTTTCTAGCGGGCAGGGTAGAAGCGGTCCAGGAGGGCGGCCGTGTCCTTCTCGAGCGCGAAGCGCACGAGGTCGACTGCCACCTCGCTGCGCGCCAGCGTATCGCGGCGCGAGGTCGGACTCGTGAGCGGGACCCCGACCAGCTCGGGGTCGCGCTTCTTGATCGCGTCCAGCACTGCTCCCAGGTCGCCCGTGGCGATGAACGAGATGCGGGCAGAGGTGTTGTTCATGCCGAGCAGCCAATCGTCGTAGTCCACCCATCCGCCCCGCGTGAACTCCTCGACCAGCGGCCTCAGCTCCTTGCGGTCCTTCTTCTCCAGGGCCATGTCGACGGCCGCGCGCAGCTCCTCCACGTGCTTCAAGCCGGTCACGCCGCTGCCGAACTCGGGCACGAACAGGCGGGCCGTGGCGACCAGGAGCTCCTCCAGCCTGCCGCGCGCGATCTTCATGGCCGGGGCGTGTTGGAAGGCGATCTGGCACAGGGCCTGGACCGCCAGGATCCGCTGCTCGATCTCCGAAAGCTCGGTCACGAGGACCGAGAACAGGATGGCGGGAGGCTCCAGCAGCTCCACGACCACCTCGGCGCCGTGCGAGGGGATCAGGTACAGCTCGAACTCGCCGATCCCGAGCAGCTTCGCTATCCTCCCGCACTCGACGGCCAGCACGCCTCCCTGCTGGTGGCCCGGGCCGATCTTGTCGCCGCGCTCGACTCCGTAATCGGATAGCCCCTTCCTCAGCACCCTGCTGCCCGGACGCCCGAGCGACTCGAGCACCTTCCGGGCCGGATGGTCGAGCATGTCGGCCCGCAGGATCGCGAGATCGGGCTGTCCGAGGGCGATCCTGGGACCTTCCTTGCAGGCGCGCCTCAGGTCCGAGGCGAGCCGCACGATGTCGTCGTCTGCCACACCGAGGTGCTGAGCCGCCTGCGAGGCGACCTTGGCCCTGGTGGCATCCCCGCTGTCCGTGAGGATGGAGACGAGCCTGGGCAGGATCTCGAAGCACAGGGGATCTGCCTCGATCATCCGGGTCGCGACGTCCAGGGCCTCGCCGAGCTGGCCTCTTCCATGGAGACCCTCGACGACCTTGCGCCCGGTCTCGCCGCACGAGGGATCCAGGTCGAACGCCTCCCGGAGCCTCTCGGCGGCCTTCACCGGATCCTTCAGCCGATCGCGGTACAGGTCCCCCAGCTGCGCGAGCAGGAAGCCCCTCGTCCGGGTCTCGTCCTCGCCCATGCGGGCCAGGTGATCCTCCATCTTCCTGACCAGGAGCTCCCACTTGCCGGACTTCCCGAGCACCTCGACGTACTTGGCGAGCGCCCGCTCGCTGGCCGCTCCCTCGGCAAAGGCACGGTCCAGGATCTCGATGCACGCGGCGTCGCCCTTGCCCGTGAGGATGGCGATCTCGGCCTGGTCAACGAGCAGCGCGCCCCGCACCGCTGGATCGTCCTCTGCGGCCACGAGCCTCTCGACCAGCTCCAGCGCGCCCTGGTAGTCGCCGTTCTTCCTGTAGATCCTGGCCAGGCGCCCGAGGACCTTGCGGTTGCCGGGATCCCGCTCGACTATCCCTTCGAGCGCCCTCATGGCCTCGATCGTGTCCCTGTCCTCGCGGTCGAGGAGATCGGCCAGCTTGAGCGCCGCCTCCGTGAGCACCGACGGATCCTTCACGCTGCCGATCAGGTGCCTGCACACGGCGATTGCCTCGTTCTCCATCTCTCCCTCGATGTAGAGATCGAGGAGGCTCGACAGGGTCGCCGCGTGCTTCGCGTCGTACTTCAGGACCTGGTTGAAGCTCTTGATCGCGGACGTCGGATCGCCCAGACGGCGCCACTCCAGGTGGCCGAGGGTACCCCAGACCTCCACCGCCCTTTCCGGGCGCTTGATCCTCGTGGCCAGCTCCTTGAGCGCCTCGACGAGGACCTCCCACTTGGCATCGCTCCCGAGGGCCTGGACCAGGCCCGTGAACGCCTCGGTGGAATCCGGATCGAGGATCAGGGCCTTCTTCAGGTCATCCAGCCCGGCCTGGCGCTCGTCGGGGTTCTCCAGCCTTGCCATGCCGCGCCTGGCGACGCTCTCGGCCCGGAACGCCGGCCTCTCCATCTCCTCGGCGAGGCGCGAGGAGATCTCGCTCATTCGCGC
>CAZGVR010000084.1:2953-10832 GCA_964528945.1 uncultured Myxococcales bacterium | reverse complement strand
ACGCGTGGGGAGATCTGGACGACCTCCTGCTCGCGCTCGTCAAGGAGGTCACGCTCGAGGACGACGTCACGAAGCTCGTGTGGCTCAAGATCGCCGAGGTCCGCCACGTCCGCATGTCCGACAGGACGGCCGGGGCCATGGAGGCGTACCGCAACGTGATCGGGATCGAGGCCGGGAACCTCCATGCCCTGAACGCCCTCGAGGCGCTCTACCAGGAGGCCGGCAGCTGGCAGGAGCTGAGGGACGTCTTCAGGCAGAAGATCGAGGTCCTGGTCGACGAGGGCGAGAAGCTGCAGATATGGCTCCGCCTGGCCATGCTCGAGAACGACATGCTCGAGGCCCCGGAGGAGGCCATCGGCTGCTACAGGGAGATCCTGAGCCTCTCCCCCTCCAACGAGGAAGCCCTGGGACAGCTGGAGAAGCTCTACGAGAGGCTGGAGCGGTGGACCGATCTGGCGGACAACCTCCAGGCCCAGCTCGACCTCGTGTCCGAGCCCTCGGGCACCGTCGCCCTCAAGCTTCGCCTCGCCGCGCTGCGCGAGGAGAAGATGAGGGAGAACGAGAGCGCGATCGAGATCTACAGGGAGGTCCTGCAGGCCGACCCCGCGAACCCCCAGGCCGTGAAGGCGCTCGAGCGGCTGATCTCCATCCCCGCGCACGAGATGGCCATAGCCGAGATCCTGGAGCCCATCTACCGGGAGCGCCAGGACTGGGTCCACATGGTCCAGGTCGACGAGATCTTCATCCGGCATTCGGACTCCAGCGAGCAGCGGGTCGAGCTGCTCGGCCAGATCGCCGAGATGTACGAGCTGGCGGGGGACGACCCGCGCAAGGCGTTCGATTCCTTCGCCCGGGCCCTCGCGGTCGATCCGGTGAACGAGACGATCCAGTCGAACATCGACAGGCTCGGACGCGTGCTCGACATCACGGGCGAGGTGATCCAGGTCTACGAGTCCGCCACGGCGAAGGTCGAGGACATCGAGCTGAAGATCGGGCTGCACAGGAAGATCGCGGGCCTCCACGAGGTCGAGTCCGGCGACCTCGAGGGCGCGATCCGGCACTACAGGGCCATGCTCGATCTCGAGGCCTCGAACCTCGGCGCGATCGAGGCGCTGGAGAGGATCTACTCCGCCTCGGAGCGCTGGGCGGATCTCGCCACGATCCTCAAGCAGAAGGCATCGGTCGTCGGCGACCCGGCGCAGAAGAAGGAGCTCTACCTGAACGCGGGACGCATCTACGAGGAGATGCTGGAGCAGATCCCGCAGGCGGTCGAGTCCTACGCGACCATCCTGGAGTTCGAGCCCGAGGACCAGACGGCCCTCGACAAGCTCGCCCTCCTGTACCAGCACACGGAGCGCTGGGCCGAGCTCCTCGACGTCCTGAAGAGGAAGGCGGACATCGTCCTCGACATCGACGAGAAGAAGAAGATCACGTTCGAGTCGGGCGAGGTCTACCTCGAGAAGCTGAGCGACATCGACCACGCCGTGGACTGCTTCATCCGCGTCACGGAGCTGGATCCGGACGACGTGGCGGCGCTCGGCAAGCTGGACGGGATCTACGTCCGGACGGGGAGGTGGACCGACCTCCTGCCCATAGTGCAGCGCGAGGCCGAGCTGGCCTACGAGCCGGAGCAGAACCTCGATCTGAGGCACAGGATCGGCAAGCTGCACGAGGAGCACCTGGAGGACGTGGCCCACGCGGTGGATGTCTACCGTGAGATCCTCTCCGTGATGCCGGATCACCTGAAGACGGTCGAGGCCCTCGAGGGGCGGGGCGCCGCCGGCAAGGAGGCCGCGGCCGCGGCCAGCGTGCTCGAGCCGATCCACGACGCGAACGCCGACTGGCAGAAGCTCGGGCGCGTGCTCGAGGTCCAGCTGGCGGCCCAGGAGGACGCGTGGGAGCGCGTCAAGCTCCTGCACCGCATCGCCACCTACTACGAGGACGACCGGTTCCTGGGCAATCCGGCGGAGGCATTCAGGACCTACGCACGGGCCCTCCACGTCGAGCCGCGAAACGAGGAGACGCTGAGCGCGCTCGAGCGCATCGCCGAGAGCCTGAGGAGCTGGCAGGACCTGGCGTCCGAGTACGACAGGGCCATAGGCGAGGTCGAGGATCCGGAGGTCAAGATCATCATCGGGCTGCGCGCCGCACGAGTCTACGAGGAGGATCTCGACAACGTCGAGGCGGCCATCGCCCACTACAACCGCGTCGTAGCCATCGACAATCGCAACGCGGTCGCGATCCACTCCCTGTCCCGCCTGTTCAGGGTCGCCCACAGGTGGGAGGATCTCCTGGGGATCCTCGACCTCGAGATGGACATAGCCGCCACCGAGGAGGAGGCCCTGGAGCTCAAGTTCATGAAGGCCCAGATCTGCTACTCGGAGCTGGGGCGCGTTGATCAGTCCCTCGAGACGTACAAGGAGATCCTGGGGGTAAACCCCGATCACAACCAGACTGTCGCCACGCTGGAGCTCCTCTTCGACGAGGGCGTGGAGCGGACACGGATCTTCGAGATCCTCCGCCCGCTTTACGAGTCCGCGGGCGAGTGGGAGAAGCTCTGCGCCAAGGAGGAGACCCTGGCAGGCGAGGCCCGCACCGCCGAGGAGCGGATCGAGCGCCTCGTGAGCGCCGCCTCCATCTGGGAGACCAAGCTGATCGACGGCGACAAGGCCTTCGACACCTATGGCCGCGCGTTCATGGTGGATCCGCGCGCCGAGCGTCCGGCCATGGAGCTCGACCGCCTCGCGGATGCGCTGGGCGAATGGGTGAAGCTGGCCGATCTCCTGGCCGGTGCCCTGGCGGCCGCGACGGAGAAGGACGTCAAGCTGCACACCGGCAAGAAGCTCGCCGTGATCCTGGAGGAGCGGCTGATGGACCCGCACCGGGCCATGGAGGTCTGGGTGCACCTCATGGAGCTGGATCCGGGCGACACGGAGGTGCTGGAGCCCCTGGACCGGCTCTACACCGCGGCCATGGAGTGGGAGTCGCTGGCCACGGTCCTGGAGCACCGCATCCGCGTCGAGAAGGACGAGGCGCAGACGGTCGAGCTCCTCACGCGGTACGGGCGGCTCCTCCAGGTCGAGCTGGCGCGCCCGAACGACGCGATCGGGGCATACCGCAGGATAGTCGACGATCTCGGCGTGGCGCACCCGCCGGCGCTCGAGGGGCTGGAGGCGATCTACCTCGACCAGGGGATGTGGAAGCAGATGTTCGAGGTCCTCGACAAGCAGGTCGAGACCCTGATGTCGGAGTCCGACCAGGCCGTGGTCTGGGCCAAGATGGCCAACGTCGCGGCCATGGGGCTCGAGAACCCGGAGAAGTCCATCGAGCTGTGGAACAAGGTCCTCGACGTCCGCGGAGACGATCCCGAGGCCCTGGAGGCCCTGGCCGAGCTGTACCACGGCCTGAGCCGCTGGAGCGACCTGGTCGCCGTGCTGGAGCGCGGCATCATGGCCCAGACGAGCGACCAGGAGCGGATCAGGATGTACGAGAAGCTGGGTCGCATATGGAGCGAGAAGCTCGAGCGCGACCGCAGCGCCCTGGAATGCTGGGACAACATCCTCGCCATAGAGCCCGGAAACGTCCCGGCCCTGCAGCAGAAGGCGGAGATCTTCGAGCGGATGGGGGAGTGGGAGGATCTGATCGAGACCCTGAACCAGGTCACCGACTTCGGCGTCGCGACCATGGAGGACAAGGACCTCCGCACGGTGTACGCGCGGCAGGCGAGGGTCTTCGAGGAGAAGCTCGACCGGGGCTTCGATGCCGTGGAGGCGTGGAAGAAGGTCCTCAACATCGATCCGGGCGACATGGAGGCCCTCCGCGAGCTCCGCGGTCTCTACCTGAAGGACGAGATGTGGGAGGACCACGTCGGGGTCCTGTCGCGCATGGCGCCCCTGGTCGAGACCGACGAGGAGCGCGTCGCGCTATGGCTCGAGGTCGCCGGGAACTGGGCGGACAAGCTTCTCGTGCCGGCCAACGCTGCCGAGGCGTACGAGGAGGTCCTCCGCATCGACCCGAGGCACGGCAAGGCCTTCACGGAGATCGAGCGCCTGTACACGGAGATGGAGAACGCCAAGGCGCTGTCGCAGGTCTACCTCAACCGCTACGAGGTGACGGACGCGCAGGCGGCGAGGACGCTGCTCCTCCTCTCGATCGCGAGCCTGTACGAGGACAAGATGCTCGACGAGGAGTCGGCCTTCTTCATCCTGCAGAAGGCCTACCTCGAGGACTTCAAGAGCCAGAGGGCGACCGAGGAGATCGAGAGGATCACGGCGAAGATCGGGCGGTGGGAGGACCTCATCGCCTCGGTCAACGGGAAGCTGGCCGAGCTGGGCAACCGCCAGGAGGCGAGCACCCTGTACCTGCAGGTAGGCCGCTGGTACGGCGAGCGGCTAGGCAACCTCCAGTACGCGACGGCCTGCTACGGCAAGGTCCTCCAGATGGACCCGAACAACATCGGGGCCCTGTCGGCCATCGCCGACCTCTACAAGAGCGCGGGCCAGTGGGACAACTACGTCCACTACCTGAAGATGCAGGTCGAGAAGGCCGGGAACGACGAGGTCAGGAAGGAGATCCTGGTCAAGCTCGGCCGCACGTACGACGAGGAGCTGTCGCGCCCCGACGACGCGATAGACGCGTTCAGGCAGGCCCTCGCCATCGATCCGAGGCACAAGGAGGCCCTGGCCTCCCTGGAGATCCTCTACCGCACGAAGGAGTCCTGGAAGGACCTGATCAAGGTCCTCGAGAGCAAGCTCGACCTCGTGGGAGACGAGGATCCCGAGAGGCGGATCGAGATCCTCATGTCCATGGGCGAGGTGCACGAGATCCACACCGGCGACGGCATCGCCGCGATCAAGGCGTACCAGCAGGTCGTGGAGCTCGACGGCCAGAACATGGAGGTGCTCAAGGGGCTCGAGCGGCTCTACACCGCCATGGAGAAGTGGCAGGACCTCGTCGACGTCCTCGAGATGGAGTACTCCGTCTCCCTCATCGACAGGGAGAAGGTCGAGTTCCTGCTCCGGATCGCGCAGATGCTGGAGCGCGAGTTCCTGAAGCCGCTCGACGCCGTCGGGAAGTACGAGCAGGTGCTGATGATCGACCCCTCGCGGGAGGAGGCGCTGGTCAACCTGGAGCGCATCCACCGCCAGGAGAAGAAGTGGGACGAGCTGGTCGATGTGCTCGGCCGCCACGTCATGGTCTCCGAGTCGGACGACAAGAAGGTCGAGCTGCTCCTCCAGCAGGGCAAGCTGCTCATCGAGGAGCTGGAGGACTCGGCGCGCGGGATCGAGGCGTACCGCCACGTCCTCGACTTGGACGAGACCCACCCGCTCGCGCTCGACGTGCTCGCGAAGCTGTACGAGCACCAGGAGATGTACGCCGACGCGATGGACGTGCTCGAGCGCCTGCTGAAGGTCACGCTCGACCCGACCGCCAAGGTCCAGCTGCTCTACCGCATGGGAGTGATCCTCGACCAGCAGCTCGGCAAGCGGGACGAGGCGGTCGAGCGGTTCCAGGAGGCCGTGCAGATCGATCCGGGCCACCTGGAGAGCCTGGGCGCGCTCCGCACGATCTTCATCGACATGTCGGAGTGGAGCCTTGCGGAGCAGATCCTCGACACGGAGCAGCAGAACACCACGGTCCCGACGCAGCGGTCGGAGCTCTTGTACGCGAGGGGACGGATCCTCCGCGACTACCTGAAGCGCGAGGACGAGGCCATCGCCTGCTTCCAGGAGGCCATGAAGCTCGACCCGGAGAACGAGGAGGCTGCCGAGCCGCTGGTCACCCACTACCTCGTCAGCAACCTGTACGCCGAGGCCGAGCCCCTGATCGACATGCTCCTCAGGAAGTGGGCAAAGAAGCCCCCGGACGAGCTGCTTCCCTACTACCTCAGCCTCGCCCACGTGTGCGACGCGCTGGGGAACGACGAGAAGGCCCTGAAGGCCTTCAAGTCCGCCTTCGAGATCGACGCCGGGAACCTGGAGGCCCTCAAGGGGATGGCCCTGATCCTCTACAAGCTGAAGCAGTGGGACAAGGCCTTCAAGTACTACCAGATGATCCTGGTCCAGCACCTCGACTCGCAGAAGGACGACGAGAAAGTAGATATATATTTCCACCTGGGCAACATCAAGCTGAACGTCAACGAGCCCCGCAAGGCCCTCAACATGTACGAGAAGGCCCTGGGGATCGACGCCCACCACAGGCCGACCCTGGAGGCCCTCATCGCCCTGTTCGACAAGCAGCGCGACTTCGAGCAGGTCATTCACTTCAAGAAGACCATCGCCGAGACCCTCGAGGGCAGGGAGAAGTTCGACATGCTCGTCGACATCGGCGACACCTGGAAGGAGAAGCTGGGAAACAGCGCCAAGGCGATCGCCAGCTACAACGACGCCCTGCAGATAATCCCGGACGACCGCACGCTCCTCCACAAGGTGATGAGCGAGTTCTCGTCGACCAAGCAGTGGGCCAAGGCCGTCGAGATCCTCAAGCAGATCGCGGAGATGGAGGAGAACGAGCAGCGGAAGTCGAGGTACTTCCACTCGATCGCCGTCGTCTACCACCAGGAGGTCAAGGACTCGGACCAGGCCATCGAGTTCTTCAACAAGGCGCTGGACTGCGACCCGGACAACCTGAAGGACTTCGAGGCCATCGAGCAGATCCTGACCCCGAACCGCGACTGGAAGGCGCTCGAGCGGAACTACCGGAAGATGCTCCACCGCATCGCGGGCCGGGACAAGAAGACGCTCGAGGAGGCCCTGTGGCACGGGCTGGGGGAGATATACAGGACCCGCATGCAGAACTTCGAGGCGGCTGCAGAGGCCTTCAAGATGGCCTCCGCCCTGGCGCCCGACAACCAGCTGCGCCACGAGATCCTCGCGGAGCTGTACACCATGATCCCGGAGAAGTGGCTGGAGGCGGTGAAGGAGCACCAGACCCTCATCCACCAGAACCCCAACCGGGTGGAGTCCTACAAGGCGCTCCGGCGCCTCTACCAGGACAACCGCCAGTACGACAAGGCCTGGTGCCTCTGCTCGACCCTCAACTTCCTCAAGAAGGCCGACGCCGAGGAGCAGCGCTTCTTCGAGCAGTACCGCCAGAAGGGCATGGCGCGGGCGCAGCAGACACTCGACAACGAGAACTGGATCAAGAACCTCTTCCACAAGGAGGAGGACCCGTACGTCGGCAAGATCTTCGAGGTCGTGACCACCGTGGTCAGGCCGCGCAAGCTGCAGCCGCAGAAGGCGTACGGGCTCAAGAAGAAGGACAAGAAGGATCCCTTCGCCTCCACGGAGGCGTTCTCCAGGATATTCGGGACGATCGTGCGGGTCCTCAACCTGCCCATGCCCGAGCTCTACGTGAGGTACGACCAGCCCTTCGGGCTGCAGTACGCCATCACCGATCCGCCGGCCTCGGTGGTCGGCCAGGCGCTCCTGTCCGGGTACACGCCGCAGGACCTGACCTTCATCATCGCCAAGCACCTGACGTACTACAGGGGCGAGCACTACATCAGGCTCCTGGAGCCCACGACCGGCGGCCTCAAGGCGCTGCTGCTCGCCTCCATGAAGACCTCGATGCCCGAGTTCGTGATCCCCCCGGACATCGCCGGGCAGATCATGCCGGTGGTCCAGGTGCTGCAGTCCAGCCTCCTGCCGGTGCAGCTCGAGACGCTGAGGAGGGTGGTCCGGGCCTTCAGCGAGTCCAAGGCATCGGCGGACATAAAGAAGTGGGCCTCGGCCGTCGAGCTGACCGCGTGCCGCGCCGGCCTCCTCCTCTCCAACGACCTCGAGGTCGCGGTCAGGATGGTCAACGCGGAGCCGCCGGGATTCTCCGAGGTCCCGCCGAAGGAGAAGGTCATGCAGCTGATCCTCTTCTCCGTCTCGGA
>CAZGVR010000084.1:319-2943 GCA_964528945.1 uncultured Myxococcales bacterium | reverse complement strand
CGATCTACGGCAACAACTCCACGGATCAGTACACGGTCTGGCTGGGAACCACCCAGCTCCAGGTGACGTCCGTGGTCTCCAACCGGATCACCGTGAAGATCCCGTCGAACGGCAAGAGCGGCCACTTCGTGCTCAAGGGAAAGCACATCGTCGAGTCCGAGAGCACGTTCACGGTGCTCGAGCCCAAGAACCCGCCGACCATCGCCTCGTTCTCGCCCACGTCCGGCGCGCCCGGGACCAAGGTCGTCATCTCCGGATCGAACTTCAGCGTGCAGACCTTCGACAACTCCGTCATGCTGGGCAACGTCGCCGTGACGGTCACGTCCTCGGCGCCGGACCAGATCAAGGTGGTCATACCAAAGGGAGCCGTCAGCGGGAAGTTCCAGGTCACGGTCACGAACGGCGGGGCCGTCGAGTCCGCGACCGACTTCTCGGTCATCGAGCCCTTCGCGGCCGAGAGCTTCGCCCCCATCCAGGGCGCGCCCGGCGACACGGTGACGATCACGGGAAGCGGCTTCGGCACGAACGTCAAGAACCTGAAGGTCACGCTCGCCGGCATCGAGTGCAAGATCCTGACCGCGGCTCCCCACGAGATCGAGGTCACCCTCCCGGAGGGCGCCATCGGCGGCACGTTCTCGGTCACGCTCAAGGGCGAGGCCAAGCCCGCGACGGCTCCCGGATCCTTCTCGATCATCATCCCGCCGCTCGTGGAGAAGGTGAGCCCCATCGGAGGGTTCCCGGGCACCGTGGTGACCATCACGGGCAAGCACTTCGGCACGGACTCGATCAAGCTTCGCGTCAAGCTCGGCGACCAGATCATCAAGATCCTGAGCTTCAACGACACGCGCATCGAGGCGCAGATCCCGTCGGACGCCAAGAGCGGCAAGATCACGGTAGAGGTCCAGGGCCGCGGCGGCATGACCTACCCCGACGAGTTCGAGGTCTGGGTGCCGCTCAAGGTCCTCGCCTTCTCTCCGCAGAAGGGTGAGGTGGGCGCCACCGTCGTGATCAAGGGTCAGGGCTTCGGGCTCGACGTGGCCAAGATCGAGGTCACGATCGGCGGGCTGGCCCTCAAGGTCCTCGCGCTCACGGACGAGCAGGTGCAGGTCCAGATCCCGGACCAGGCCCTGTCCGGGTACTTCCAGATCACCGTGAAGGATCGCGGCGCGCCCGTCATAGCGACGACGCAGTTCAAGGTGATCTACGCGCCCGAGATCACTGAGTTCACCCCCATGGCGGGCAAGCCCGGGAGCCTGCTCACGGTGAAGGGCAAGAACTTCGGCACCCTCATGGACGACATCAGGGTGCTGATCGGGCCCAAGGACAAGCAGCAGTACTGCATCGTGTCGAAGCTGACCGAGACCGATCTCACGTGCCAGGTCCAGCCGTCGACCTCGACCGGCCCGGTCACGGTCATGGTGAAGGGCATGGGGGACACGGCAAGCCAGGACTCGTTCGAGGTGTGGGAGGCCGTGACGGTGACGGGGTTCTCCCCGCTGGAGGGCCTGCCCGGCACCATGGTCACGATCACGGGCACCGGCTTCGTGACGGCGAAGAACTCGACGTCGGTCTCGCTCGGCGGCAAGCCGCTCGAGGTCAAGACCGTCACCTCCGACTCGATCGTCGTGCAGATCCCGGACAAGGGGGTGGGGAGCGGCGAGTTCACCGTGAACGTGAAGGACCGCGGCACGGCAGTGAGCACGAGCCAGTTCATGGTGGTCATGCCCACGAAGATAACGGGCCTCTCGCCGGCCTCGGGCCCGGTCGGGACCGTGGTCACCCTCAAGGGCCAGGGATTCGGCAACGACGTGAACTCGGTCGCGGTGACCCTGCTCGGGCTCTACTGCACGGTCACGTCCGTCTCCCCCGACGAGATCAAGGTCATGGTGCCCGACGGTCTCGCGGACAACCTCTCCGGCAAGTTCCAGCTCATCGTGACCACGGGCGGCACGGCCGAGTCCCCCAAGTCGTTCAAGGTCACGAAGCCCAAGACGAAGTAGCGTCCGCCCTCCGCGCAAACCTGTTGCGCCTACTGAATTTCCAGTCTGCCTGAGGTCATGGTCATTCGCCTGCGTCTCCTCGACAACAAGAATCGGCACCTCCCGCACATCCATGCGAAGTACGCAGAGTTGCATCCTGTCGGCGGCCTCACATCAGATAGAGTGCCTCGATCTCTTCGTCCGAGAGGACCCGGCTATACAGTCTGATCTCCCCGATCGCACCACGGAGCGGATTGTTCCAGTCGCTCCAAGGCGAAACGGCCCGGTACCCGATCCACATTCGGCTCGGACCGGTCGAGAGGTCGAGGATGGCGATCGTCCGCAGCACTCCGTCCACGTACAGCCGGAGTGTCGTCCCGTCGAAAGAGGCAGCCACCAACTGCCACTCGCCGACCGAGACCGTGCCTGGAGCCCAGAGATCCTCCCAGCCGCCATGGAAACCGAAGCACGTGGACGTCGTCGAGAAGAAAGGCCTGCACATCCCCGCTACCACCTCGACGGAAGGGCCGGCCTGTGCTTCGGCACGCACACCCATGTGGTCACCGCCGACGAGAGAATCCTGCCCAAAGGCACCGCTTATATCACCGACGTGGGCATGACCGGCGCGCACGATTCCGTGCTGGG
>CAZGVR010000084.1:0-309 GCA_964528945.1 uncultured Myxococcales bacterium | reverse complement strand
CGCACCCAGGCAAGCAGCGTTCTCGGAGCGGCCCCGGCGATCTCCACCTCGCCCGAGGAATCGAGGTGATCGTTCATCCCATCGAACTCCAGCGCGGCGTTCGCGACCCCGTGGCGGTCGACGGTCACGAGTGCGCCGGAAATGCTGCCGTCGTTCGTTCCCGAACCGAAGTCGTGCACGACGGCGGAATCGGGATCGTACTCCCTGTACCAGAGGACCAGGGAAGTGTTGCAGACGCACATCCAAGCAGGGCCGCTCCATGTGCCAGGCGACCCGTCGTAACAACATGTCGTGCTGCCGGCCTCGCAA
>CAZGVR010000083.1:0-10842 GCA_964528945.1 uncultured Myxococcales bacterium | reverse complement strand
GTCGGATCTCTACTACCGCCTCAACGTGGCGAGGTTCAACATGCCGCCGCTCCGCGAGCGCAAGGAGGACATCCCGCTGCTCGTCGAGCACTTCATGGTCAAGTACCAGCGGCGATTCGGGCGCACCGTGAGGCTGGACGACGGGCTCATGGAGTTCCTGCTGGCCTACGACTACCCCGGGAACGTGCGCGAGCTCGAGAACCTCGTCGAGCAGGGGGTGGCGCTCGCCTCGGACGGCATCCTTCGCAGGAACGACATCCCGATAATGTCCGAGCAGGTGCATCCGCCGGGATCCACGCTCAAGGATCGGGTCGAGATCACGGAGCGCATCGCTATCGAGACGACCCTGAAGTCCACGAGGAGCCTTCGCGAGGCGGCCCAGGCCCTCGGGCTGTCCCAGACCACGCTCTGGCGCAAGCTGAAGCGCTACGGGATCGCGGCCGGCGAGGAGTGACGCGCGGCCCGCGCGCGCAGCGCGCGCACGAGCGCGAGGTTGAGCGCGTGGGACGGGCGCAACGCCGTGATCCGGGCGTTCAGTGGACGCCCCAGCAGGGCGAGATCGCCCAGCAGGTCCAGGATCTTGTGCCGCACCGGCTCGTCCGGGAACCGGGCACCGCCCGGGTTCAACGGGCCTTCCTGGCCCAGCACGAGGGCGGATCCGAGGTCAGCGCCGCGCGCGAGCCCGCGCCGAAGGAGCGACCCGGCCTCCTCGAGGAAACCGAAGGTCCGCGCCGGGGCTATGTCCCTCATGAAGTCGCCGGCCGCAGGGCTCCATGACATCTCCTGGCGGCCGATCCACGGGTGGTCGAACTCGATGGCGACCTCGAGCACGAGGCAGCCGGCCGGAACGGCCACGGCCCTCGATCCGTCCACCGAGACCTCGACAGGCCCGGCGATGTCGAGCGCGTCGGTACTGCTGCCCGGGATCGAAGCGCCCGCGATCGCCTCCGCGAAGGGTAGAGCGGATCCGTCCAGCGCGGGCGGCTCGCCGCCCTGGACCTCCACGACCACGTCCCAGGCCCCGGTCCCGGCAAGCGCTGCCATCAGGTGCTCTATCCCGGACACGTGGAGCCCCCGCGCGGGATCCGTGAGCCGCGTGGCGCGCGCTTCCCCGTCGGCGGACAGGTCCACGGCGCGCACGACGCTGCCGCCGAGGACGAAGCCAGGGCCAGAGCCCCGGGCCCCGGGCCTTAGCAACGCTGTCGATTCGCGGCCGGTGTGCAGGCCCAGCCCCTGGAACCGCAAGGGGCGTTCCAGCCCCATCACCCCTTGCCGCCGAAGTCGCCGAACAGGTCGTCGAAGGCGGCGTCCACCTCCTTCGAGGAGTCCGCCTTGCCCTTCGCGGCCGGCTTGGGCTCGGGCGCGGGCGCCGGGCGCGCCGAGGGCTTGTAGGAGGACGAGAGGGCGATCAGCTTCAGCTTGACGTCCTTGAAGCCCGGGTCCTTCTTCTTGATGTTCTGGAGGTAGTACATGGCCTCGCGCTGGTCACCGGCCTTGATGTACGCCTCGGCGATGTCGTAGTAGAGGTTCAGCTCCTGGTCCTGGCTCTTCACCTTGGCGAACAGGCCGAGCTTGTATTCCTTGATCGCGTCGTCGACCCTGCCCTGCTTCATGAAGCAGAGGCCGATCATGTTGTAGCAGAGCGCCTCCATCTCGACTGCCTGCGATGCCACCCTGAACTCCTGCACCGCGGACTCGAACACGTCCATCTCCATGTACGCGATCCCGAGATCGTAGTGCGACCTGGCGTCGGAGGCGTCGATCTCCGTGGGTATCGAGCCCAGCATGCCGTCCGTGGAGGTGTTGCCGACCTGGATGATCGACTCGATGGCGTTGAGCGCATCGAAGGCCTCGTCGGTGATCTGGGAGTCGGACTCGTCCGCGGAGGCCGAGGCCGGAACCGCCATGATCGCCTCCGGAGGGGCCATGAACAGATGCATGGCCTCCGCCCCTGGCACTGCGGCGTCGCCGGCAGGCGCGTCCAGCTCGGACAGTCGATCCAGGATCAGCCGGTTGCCGGGGTACTGCGCGAGCATGTCTTCCAGGAAGAGCCTGGCCTCCTGCAGCAGGCCCTGCTGGATGAAGAACTCGACCTCCTCCAGCGCGGCCTCCACCGCCCCGGGCGCCGGACCCGCTGGCGGCTTGGCCGCCGGCACAGCAGGTGCCTTTGCCGCCTTCACCGCGGCAGGCTTTGCGGTCGTCACCGCAGGAGGCTTTGCGGTGGGCGTGGGAGGGAGCTTGGCAGCGGGAGCAGGCCTGGGAGCCGGCCTTGCCGGAGGTGCGGCTGGAGGCCTGGCGGCGGGCAGTGGTGGAGGCGTGGGCGCGGCCAGGCCCAGCGCAGGGAACAGGTCGTCGAGATCCGGTGGCGGCGGCACCGGTGGGATGGCCGGCACGGGCAGCGGGGGTGGCACGACCTCGACCGGCTGGACCGAGGTCGTCGAATCGTAGATCTCCTCGGTCTCGGTCTCGAGCGTATCGACGTCCTCGAGGTGGAACTCCGGGAGCGAGACCGCATCGAGCGCCCTGCCGGTCTCGCCGAACTCCTCGGCCCTGAGCGGCTCGTCGGGCAGCTCGGGCTCCAGATCCGGCAGCGGCGGCGGCGCGACGAGCCCCTCGTCGCGCTTCACCTCCTCGGTGCTGATGATGTCCCAGTCGCGGACCTCGGGCAGCGGCTTCAGGACGTCGCTGGTCTCCTCCTCGAGGAAGCTGTGGAACTCGCCTGCCTGGACCGGCTGCACGAGCGGGAGAGGCTCGAGCGGCTCGGCTGCCTGGGGCGGCAGCGCCGACGGGACGGGCGAGATCTCGAGCGCCTCTTCGGCGATCGCCGGTTGTGACGCTGGCGGCAAGGACGGGACGCCTCCCTGCAGCGCTTCCAGCATGGCCATGGCCCTTGGCTGGGTCGGATTGAGGAGCAGGATCTCCTTGAGCGCGTGAATCGCGGCAGCCGGCTTCTCGGCCTGCCATCCCTCGGCGAGCACGAACAGCTGCTTGACGGCAAGGTCCATCTGCCCCAGGTCGAGGTAGACGTCCTTGAGCTTCTCGTGAAGCACTAGCGGCGTCAGGCTCTTCTCCATCCCCTCGATCAGGTGCTCCACGGCCTTGTCGTTGAGCCCGTACTTGAGGAAGACGTCGGACTCCTCGAGGAACCTGGCGGTCACGGGATCGGCGACCACGATCTCGCCATCGTCCTCGTCCGCCGGACCGGGCTCCAGCTCCATCACGGGCTCGGGCTCCGGCTCGGGCCCTGGCTCGGCCGCGAGCTCACCTCCATTCGCGCCCGGAACCCCGACGGAAGCGGAGTCCCTGGAAGCCGGGGTGGTCGACGGCCTCTTCCTGCCCACCACCGAATCCTCGAAGATCGGTATCTCGGCCCCGGAGTCGCGGTCCTCCGGGGGAGCGGCGCGCGTGGACGGCGCCGACTCCACCGGCTCGGGCGAGAGGTCGGCTCCCACCTCGGCGATGATGTTCCGGGCCTCGTCGTTGTCCGGATCGAACTGCAGTATCTTGCGGCAGGTGGACGCGGCCAGCCCGTCCTCGCCCCTCTTCCGGTGCAACCTCACCTTCTCGAGCAGCACCAGCGTGGCCTTGGAACCCGTGCCCGAGGCGATGAAGTGGTTGGCGAGCAGCTCCATGGTCTCGAGATCCTCGGGATCCCTCTTCCGGCAGAACAGGAGCAGCTTCATGGCGCGCGGCACCTCCTTGCGGCGGAGGTGCAGCAGGGAAAGCTCCTTGCACAGGGGCAGGTTGTCGGGGTTGTGGTAGAGGAGCCTCTCGGCGGCCCTGATGAAGAGGTCGTCGAGCTTCTGCTCCCTGAGAAGGGGCAGGGACGCCTCGAGCTCGCGCACTGCGCCCGCCGTGTCGCCGACCCTCAGGCAGGTCTCGGCGAGGTTGATCCGGCTGATCGCGTCCTCGGGATCCCCCTCCACGACCCTCCTGAGGAGCGCGAGCAGGTCGTCCTGGTTCCCTGTCTTCTGAAGGATCTCGATCGCGCGCTGGTTGAAGATGCGCGCGTCCTTGCTCAGCACGAGCTCCTTGAACAGCTCCGAGAGCTTGACGTAGACCGGCACGAGCAGCGGGTTGAGCTGGAGTACCTGCTTGTAGATGCTTACCGCCCTGTTGGCGAAGCCCTTGGCCACGAGCAGGTCCGCGAGCTTCATGTACGTGGCGATGGCTTCCTGGCGCGATCCCTGCCTCGAGTACAGGTCGCCCAGCTTCTGCAACGACCTCAGGTCGTCGGGATCGGCCTCGCAGACCTTCCGGTACTCCAGGATGGCCTTGTCTATCTGGCCTTTCTGGAGGAACTTCTGGGCTGAGTCGAGAGCCTTTTGCTTGTCCAGCGCCACCAGTGAACCGTTTCCCTTACCTCACGGATCCGGTTGAAACGTTTGGCAAAAAACGAGGATTCATTCTACAATATCGTTCGTGGCGGAACAACGGTTATCTGTCCGCTCCGGAGGGGACGACGCTTCCGGCATGGAAGGCGTCGTGAACGGGCCGCGTCTGAGCGTGGTCGTTCCCTTCCACGACGAGGCCCCGAGCCTGCCGGGGCTCCTCCAGGAGCTCGGCGAGGCCCTCGAGGGAACGCCATCCTGGGAGGTGATCCTCGTCGACGACGGCAGCACCGACGGGTGGCGAGAGGCGCTCGGCGGGCTCGCTCCCGCGCTCGCGGCCCGCGTGATCACGGTCGAGTTCCGGCGCAACCTCGGCAAGGCATCCGCTCTCGCGGCAGGCTTCTCGAGGGCGTCCGGCGAGATCGTGATCACGATGGACGCGGACCTGCAGGACGACCCGTCCTGCATACCGTCCCTCCTCCAGGCGATCGACGAGGGCTGGGACATGGTCGTGGGGCGGAAGAAGCCGCGCAGGGATCCCGCCGGCAAGCGGCTGGCATCCGCCATGTTCAACGCGACCGCCAGGCTCGCGTCCGGCGTCCGCCTGCACGACATCAACAGCGGCTTCAAGGCCATGCGCAGGGAGGTCGTGGCCGGGATGGACCTCTACGGCGAGATGCACAGGTTCCTGCCGTTGCTCGCGGCATGGCGCGGGTTCCGCGTGACCGAGAGGACCGTCAACCACAGGCCGAGGGCGCACGGCAGGTCGCGCTACGGCATCGAGCGCGCGTGGCGCGGGCTTTTCGACCTCGTGACCGTGACCTTCCTGGCCCGCTACCACAAGCGTCCCATGCACCTCCTCGGCGGGATAGCCACCATCCTGTTCGGGTTCGGCGCCTCGATCCTCGTGTACCTCCTCGCCTACTGGCTGGCGGGCGGGGCGCTCTCCACGCGGCCCGTGCTCTTCCTCGGCATCCTGCTCGTCCTCCTGAGCGGCCAGGTGTTCACGCTGGGGTTGCTCGGGGAGATGATCACCTTCTTCACGCACAGGAACGACCTGGATCCGTACATCCGGCGAGAGGGCCGGCTCCGCGGTGAGTCCGGATCGCCCGGGGGAGACGCGGCGCGGGGATGACGCGCACGCCTGCCCGGCTCGCCAGGCTCGGGGCGTACGCGCTCGCGCGCGCGGCCGATCGCGTGCCGCCGCTCCCCATGAACCTCACCGTGAGCGTGACCCGCAGGTGCGACTCCAGGTGCACGACATGCGGGATATGGTGCATGGACGAGGCCCTCGTGGACGGCGAACTCACGCTCGCCGAGTGGGAGCGACTGTTCGAGTCCGTGGGCCCGGGGTACGTGTGGTTCCTGAACGTTTCCGGCGGGGAGCCCACGCTCAGGCCCGACCTCCCGGAGATCGTGGCGGCCGGCGTGCGCCACCTCGAGCCCGATCACGTCCACCTGCCCACGAACGGGATCGATCCCGACCGGATCCTGGCCGCCGTGACGAGGATCCTGGACGCGCTCGAGGACGGGCCCGTGGTGCTCAGCGTGAAGCCTTCCCTGGACGGCATCGGCGACCTCCACGATCGGATCCGCGGGGTGCCGGGCAACTTCGAGCGGGTCATGGAGACCACGCGGAGGCTGCTCGACCTCCGCGGAAGGCGGCCGGGCCGCATGGAGGTGGGCCTGGGCACCGTGGTCTCGCGGAGGAACCTGGACGCGACCGCGGAAGTCGTGAGGCTCGCAGAGAGCCTGGGCGTGGACTCCGTGATTCACGAGATCGCGGAGAACCGCCAGGAGATGGGCAACGAGGACTGGGGCATCACTCCCTCTGCCGCCGAGTACGGAGGGGCGGCCGCGCCGTTCGAGGCCCCGCTCGAGAGGCGCGTTGCGGGCGGCTCCCCTTCCGTGTCCTTGAGGGCCGCGCTCAGGCTCAGGATGATCGACCTCACGCGGCAATGGCTCCAGGGCGGGCGCGCCCCCCTTCCGTGCTGGGCAGGGATCACGAACGCGCACGTGGGGCCGCGCGGCGGCCTCTGGGCGTGCGCGGTCCAGGCGCGGACCCACAGGATGGCGGACTTGAGGCTCCTCGACATGGACCTGCGCGCGGCCTGGGGCAGGGAGAGCGCGCGGGAGGTCAGGCGGAACATAAGGGCCGGGGGTTGCAGGTGCCCGCTCGCGAACCAGCTGTACGCCAACATCCTCATGCACCCGCTCGAGATGGGCCGCGCGCTGGCCGTGGTCGCCCGGGCACGCATGGGCCGGAGCGGGCGGTGATCGGGCGCGTGGCCTTGACCGGGCTCGCACCTCCGTTCAGGGGCGGCATCGCGCACTACACGCTCCACCTGGGCGCCGCGCTCGCGCGGATCGCGGACGCGAGGCTCGTGGCCTGGCGGCGCCAGTACCCCGGGATCCTGTTCCCGGGCAGGACGCAGATCGACGAGAGCCCCATGGGCCTCTCCCTGCCTGCCGTGCGGGTGCTGGACCCGCTGGCGCCATGGACCTGGGCAGAGGCCGTGGGGATCGTCCGCGACTGGGGCGCGGTCCGTCTCGTGCACCAGTGGTGGCACCCGTGGTTCGGCCCGGCGACCTGGTCGCTCCTGCGCATGGCGAGGGCGAGGGGGATCCGCGTGACGGCCCTGTGCCACAACGTTGCGCCGCACGAGCGGGTGCCGGCCGCGCTCGCAGTGACGCGCGCGGCGCTCGACCCGGAGGCGCCGGTCGCCCTCCACTTCGGCTGCGTTCGTCCGTACAAGGGCCTCCAGGATCTGATCCAGGCCATGCCCGAGGTGGCGCGGCTGGCTCCAGGGGCCGTGCTGCTCGTGGCCGGGGAGTTCTACGATCCCGTCTCGCAGTACCGCAAGCAGGTGACCTCCCTGGGGATCGGGGCATCGGTGCGGCTCGAGGACAGGTACGTGCCGAACGAGGATGTGGGGCTCATGATGAGGGCCGCGGACGTCGTGGTGCTGCCGTACAGGGAGGCGACCGGGAGCGGGGTGCTGCCGCTCGCGAGGGCGGCCGGCGTGCCGGTCGTGGCCACGGAGGTGGGAGACCTCCCGGACGCGATCCTGGCCGGGAAGGATGGGCTACTCGTCCGGCCGCGAGATCCCGGCGCGCTCGCGAGGGCGATCGCGGAGGTATTATCGTGGCCGCGCCGCGAGACCGGCGCACCGCCCCGCGTCGAGCGCGAGTGGGATTCGCTGGCGGCGGCATGCGCAGGGCAGCGGACCTCTGGCGGTTGACACACGGCGGCCGGGTGGTACTCTAGGGGGGCAATATCGGGGGCTTTTCCAGGGAGACGCTTCAATGAAGGCGAAAAAGACACGAGTCGCGTTCGTGGCCACCGCAGCGCTCGCCCTGCTCCTTCAGGCGTGCGCCCAGAACAAGGGCGAGTGCAACCCGCCCTGCACGGCCCCGCTCACGTGCTGCAGCGGCTTCTGCGTCAACACGCAGACGAGCAGCGACAACTGCGGCGAGTGCGGGCGCGAGTGCGGCGGCGGCGGCACGTGCACGGCGGGCGCATGCCCGGTCGTGTGCGGCGACACGACCTGCAGCCCGGGAGAATCGTGCTGCGACGACGCGTGCGTGGACACGGATGACAGCCAGTCCAACTGCGGCAGCTGCGGCAACGCCTGCGACTCGGGCTGGGCGTGCATCGACGGGACGTGCGAGCACGTGATCTGCGATCCGACCTGCACTGGATCGGAGACGTGCTGCCCGGTCACGGGCGGCGACCCGGTGTGCGCGGACCTGCAGAGCGACGAGGACGACTGCGGGTCGTGCGGCAACGACTGCCCTGCTGGCGAGTCCTGCTCGGGCGGCTTGTGCATGCTGGTCCCGTGCGAGCCCGCGTGCACGGGCGGCCTCACGTGCTGCAACGGCACTTGCGTGGACACGGGCACGAACACGCTCAACTGCGGGTTCTGCGGGAACGAGTGCGACATGGACAAGTCGGACGCCTGCGTCGGCAGCACGTGCACGTGCAGGGGCGCGTTCCAGTGCAATGCCACTCAGCAGTGCTGCCCCGACCTGGGGTGCAGGACCATCACCTCGGATCGCGACAATTGCGGCGAGTGCGGCCACGCGTGCGAGACCGGGCTCACCTGCACGGACGGCGAGTGCCTGTGCGGCGCGACCACGTGCGATCCGGGGCTCGGCTGCTGCTCGGGATCGTGCCGCGATCTCATGAACGACGAGGCGAACTGCGGCACGTGCGGCAACATGTGCAACGATTCCGCGCCAACGTGCACCGACGGCGAGTGCCTGTGCGACGGGGATCCGCCGTGCGCATGGGGCACCTTCGTGGCCTGCCTCTCGGCGACGGTTCCCGGCCCGTACACGGCATTCACCAAGTGCTGCCCGGGCCGCGGATGCGTTCCCATGAGCGACACCGACTGCGGGGTGTGCGGAACGGCCTGCACCGGGAGCTTTGCCTGCGAGCCCGTACCGGGCTTCTGGGTGTGCAACTTCGAGTGCATCGAGCAGTACTACTACGACGCGTACACGGACATCGACTGGGACTTCGGGGGCTGAAGCATCACCACAGGTTCTTGCCCTGCGCCCCGGGCGGGATCGGGATGCCGAAGAACCCGAGGACCGTGGGCGCGATGTCCAGGACCGACGGGTCCCCCTTGGGCGCCATGGTGCCCGCGTAGACGCCCGGCACCTCCTGGCCTGCCCCGCCGTCCGCGGCAGGGACCCACACGCGTGACGCGTCGCGCAGGACCGCGGCCGGCACTGCGCCGCGCATGGACTCGATGCCGAAGCCGTACCCGGGCTCCAGCACGACCAGGAGATCCGGCATCAGGGCGATCGCGGAACCCGGGAACTGGCCTTTCCCGTCCACCACCTCGTGGACCACGGGCTTGCCCCTGTCCGAGAGCAGGGCGAGCTTGCCCGCGATCTCGGCGCGCAGCGCCTCCTCGGCATCGCCAGGCTCCACGATCCCGGCAGGATGCATTCCCTTCACGTTGATGTAGATGTCGCCGGCGCCCGAGCCGAAGGCTCTCGTCCTCGCCCAGTCCACGTCCGCGAAGCCCTCCCTCGCGCTCGTGCGCGCCCTCTTCGAGAGCACGGTGTAGCCCGCCTGCACGAGCCAGGCGGAGAGGCTCACCTCCCGCGCGACCGGACGCACGCCGCGCGATGCGAGGACCAAGACCCGATCCTCGGGACGCATGACCTTCATGATCTCGCCCACGAACCTGTCCAGGCGGACGTAGAGATCCTCGACCGTGCTGCCGTAGGCCGTGGCCAGCGCCTCGTCGTGCGAGGGGAGCGCGGGATCCGACACCCGCGAGAACATGCGCACGGCATCACCTGGCTGGGCGAACACGGCCACGAACAGATCCCAGCCGCCGCGCCCGATCTCGCCGAGCACCATGCGCTCCTCCTGCTCGACCGACCCCCACATCTGCTTCAGGTAGTCGGACGTGTCCATGGCACCCGAATCGAGCGCCTCCGCGTCGGCGCCGTCCCAGGAGATCCTGTACCTGCCGTAGCGGTCGGCCAGGAACCCGGCATAGTACCTCGGCGACGACACGGGCCAGCGGGGATCGAACGGATCGATGTGGGGGGCCTCGGCATAGGCGATCGCCGATGCCGTCCGAGGCGGCACGAGGAAGCGGGTAAGCCCGTGGACCTCGTCCCCGCCCTTCGCCTCGAACACCAGGGGAAGGAAGTCGCTCCACGTGTGCGGGGTGATGGCGACCGACTCCTGCCCGGATCTCGCACCCTGGTCCCCTCCCGTCGAGGCCCCCAGGGAGAGAACGACCTCGGCGAACGTGGGCTCGCCGCCCAGCACGGGGCCGGGTATGAGCGAGGCCGCGCCCGTTCCCGCGCCGGCGCCGGCGCCCGCGCTCCTCGGGATGGACACGTAGCCGCCGTGCCTGGCCAGGAGGTCGGGCGTGTCGCCGCCCGCTAGCACCTCGCCGAGACGCACGGCATCCGGCGGGAACGAGCACGGCGCTGCAATGACCCTGGCCCTCACGCCAGCGCGCGACGCCGTGACCCAGAACGGCTCTCCGAGCCGGATGGTCGAGACCTCACTGCCGTCGTCCGAGATGATCCATGGCCCCTGGAGGATCTCGCTTCGCGCAGGGTGGAGCGGGAAGTCGCCAGGAACGGCGTGCGTGGAGGGCGAGGTGCCGGTGATCAGGCTCGCCCACGCGGTCGCCGGATCCGACGGGGTGGTGGTCGCGAGCGGCATCCTGTGCAGCCGCTCCAGGTTCGGGACGCGGCCGGCTGCGACCAGCGAGGCCAGCAGATCCGGATCCAGGCCGTCCATGCCGATCACGACGAGGCGCGGCCTGTCAGCGGGCGGCACGGGGCCGGGATCCTGGTCCTTGCCCGGACCCTTCCCGGCGCGGCAGCCGGCCGCGAGGAGGACGGCAAGTGCGGCGGTGAGGACGAGGCGCATCCCTTCAGACCCTCAGTCCTCCTCGTCCTCGGGGGAGAGGAGCGTGTACTCGACCGACTTCACCAGGGGACTGGCCGCGGTGAGCGCGGCCGTGAC
>CAZGVR010000082.1:0-10901 GCA_964528945.1 uncultured Myxococcales bacterium | reverse complement strand
ACACGTACCCTCCTGAAAGCCAGATAGCGGACGAGCTTCCCGACGGGTCGATGACTATGCTGTTGTTCGAAACCTCGTTCTCCAGGCAGTCGTCGTTGAGCGCAACGCCGTTCCTAGTGCCCATGCCGATGACGTTGTCCGTGGCCGTGCACTGGGTCGTGGACAGGAAAGCGATGGCAGTGTCGTTCTGCTCGAAGTCGTTCCCGGATACGGTCATCTGGGTCGCGTGGAAGGCGAGCACGCCCGTGCCGTACGCCTGCCCCACGGCGCCGATGGTGCAGTTCCGGATCGTGATCCCGCTCTTCCAAGAGATGAAGACGCCAACGCCGGCTCCAGGCCATTGGGAGGATTGGAGGATGGAGTGGCCGTTGCAGTCGAGGACCTGCCCATCGGCATCGATGGCGACCTCGCCGATCACGTCAGTCGTGAGCGTGCAGGTGTTGCCGTCCCTTGTCCCGACAGTCGCGCACTCGTCGCCGGTCCCGCCGAGGTGCAGCGTGGACTCGAACGGCTGGATCCATAGTAACCGTGGCACCGAGAGGTCCAGCGTAAGGGTCGCGGTCGTCCCGGTAGCGATCACGAAGTCGTCGTGGCCGCCCAAGTAGATGTAGTGGTCCTCGCCCTCGGGCAGCCCGTCGAACATGAGGTCGATGGCGTGGCCGGGCTTGTCGGCGATGTACGCCATGACGAAGCCGGGCGTAACCTTGAGCCTGGCGTAGACCTCCTCGGACGCTTCCAGCGTAATGCCGTTCGCGACGAGCGAGGTGCCGGTGCCGCTGGCCTCTGCCGGCTCTGTCGAGTCGCCGTAGACGACGGTCTGGGAATGGGCCGGTCCGGCGGCGAGGAGGAGGAGCGAAACGAATAGCGCCGTGTATCCCCTCATGGTGCGACCCTCCCTTTCTCGTGACCCTTCGAGGCAATATCCCATGGATCTTGCAAGTGATCAACCAACGGCCCCCCTCGAAATACCCGTTCACTTCTACCCGGGATTCGTCCTATAATCTCTCACTTCAATGTAACCGACGTGCGAGCCCGTACCGTCAGCACGTTCAGGGAAAGGGACCCATGAGCAAGAGATTGGGATTCGAGGCACACGCCACCATCGCACTCGTTCTTCTCCTCCTCGCGTGCCCAGCGCGGAGCTTCGCCGCGGCAGCCGAGGAGACCTCCATCGAGGTCGAGGGAGAAGGCACGGTCGAGACGACCCAGCCGGACGTGGAGTCCGGGGAGCCTGCCGAGGCGGGCAAGGCCGGGGACGCCGGGCCTGCAGAAGAGGGGGCGGCGCCCGACAAGAAGAAGGGCAGCCTCCACTTCGAGATCCCGGGCAGCTTCATGCTGGGGTTCGTGGGCCTCTCGGACATCATGGTCTCGGGCGTCGAGGCGTTCGACGACCCGACCAGGCCCGAGGACGAGCGGCTCTACTCGAACCAGCTCGGCCAGAACTTCTACGCGACGAGCAGGCTCAGGGTGAGCCCGCTCCTCGACTGGAAGGGCTTCCTCATCCTCAAGGCCGAATTCGACCTCCTCACGGGCCCGTGGGTCGGCGACCTGACCGAGGGCGTCACCGCGGCGCACGAGTCGCGCGGGTCGTACAGCGCCTACGCGCTCTCTGGCCAGCGCTTCCGCCAGCTCTACCTCGAGCTGCACACCCCCATCGGCGTGGTCAGGGTTGGCCAGATGACGAGCCAGTGGGGCCTCGGCATGCTCGCGAACTCGGGCACCACGGATCCCACGTTCGGCTACTACGACGGCGGGGACCTCACCGAGCGCATCCTGTTCGCGACCAAGCCCTTCAACAAGACGAGCATCGCGCCGCTCAAGGACCTCACCATGGTCATCGCGGGCGACCTCATCTACGACGACATCACGGCCAAGCTCGAGTTCTGCAAGGAAGGCAAGAAGACCAAGTGGTGCGGCGACCTCGCGTTCCAGGCCATCGCCGCGCTCCTGTGGGACTTCAAGGGCCAGAAGCTGGGCTTCTACTTCGTGTACCGCAACCAGACGACCTTCGACGACCGCAAGCTCGAGGTCATGGTGTTCGACGGCTTCGCGCACGGCGAGGTCCCGTTCCCCCAGGACATCAAGGCGTACGTCGAGGCCGAGACCGCGTACATCACGAACAAGCTCCCGGGCCTCCACAAGGCCACCATGGCCTACTCGATCCAGCAGCCCGACGGCCACGATCTCGAGCAGTTCGGCATGGTCGGCAAGATCGGGCTCAAGTGGCGCGAGATCATCGACTTCTGGATCGAGCTCGGCTACGCCTCGGGCGACAGCAACAACTTAGACGGAGCCCTGCGCCAGTTCACCATGGACCCGGGCCACAGGATCGGCATGCTCCTGTTCCCCGAGGTGCTCGGGTGGCAGAGCGCCAGGGCCTCGACGCTCGCGCAGCACCCGAACATGGCCGGCCAACCCGTGCCGGGCGTGGAGCTGCTCGCGAGCAACGGCGGCGCGTTCGCGTCCTTCTACTTCAACCCCGTGCTCAGGGTGAAGCCGCTCAAGTACCTCGACGGGGCACTCGGCGTGGTCGTTGCCAGGGCCAGCGCGGACATGGTCAGCGCCTTCGCCCAGAAGGCGGGCGGCGCCCCGCTCGGCTACCTGGGAGGCTCGGTGAGCAACAGGGACCTCGGTGTGGAGCTGGACGCGGCCCTCAACTTCGCCTACCCGGTGAAGGGCGTGTCCATCGGCGCGGGGTTCCACTTCGGCTACCTCTGGCCGGGCCGCTACTTCACGGACTACAGGGGCCACCGCATGGGCGACACGTGGATGGTGCTCGGACGCCTGTCGCTGGGGTGGTGAGGTGCAAGCCATGAAGAAGACCACGTACAGCACGATCGCCGGAGCGCTTCCGGTCCTGGCCGCGGCCCTCTGGATCGCGGCTGGCTGCGAGTCAGGCAAGCCGCCCAAGGGCCTGGGGCCATCCCAGGAGGGCGAGGGGCCGGTCGTCGTGTTCGACCTGTTCCACAGGCCGCTCCCCAAGGTGCCGCTGCCGACCGACATCGCGGCGCGGCCGGATCCGGACTCGCCAACGGGCATGCGCTTGAACGCCAGCCTCGTGGCCGACACCTACCTCGAGTCCTGGATCCGCGGGATCCTCGACTCGCTGGACGGCTGGGGCACTTTCTCGCCCATAAGCGTCGCGTTCGACTGCGAGGGCGACAGGGACGGCATCTGCCTGGACCTCGACAACGTGATCGCGAGGCAGCAGGACAGGGTGGCGGCGTCAGGGGAGCACGCGGACGAGTGGCCGTTCGCGAACGACGCCCTGTACCTCATCAACATGAACCCCGACTCCGAGAACTACGGCAAGCCCGTGCCACTCGACATAGGCTCCGGGAACTACCCGGCCTACCTCGATCGCGAGGGCTACTATTACCCGAACGACCCTCGCCGTGACGCGCCGCTCCTCATGTTCGAGAACGTGAACGAGGCGTTCGGCGAGGACGCGGACCAGGACGGCACGCTGGACACCCAGGAGGACATCGACGGCGACGGCCGCCTCGACGACACCGAGGATCTGGACCGCGACGGCCGCTACGACGACGGTACCGAGGACCTGGACGGCGACGGCCACCTGGACGTGTTCGAGACTGACGCGGACGGCGACGGGCACGCGGACGTGGCAGAGGACAGGGACGGCGACGGCAGGCTGGACGTTGCTGAGGACGTGGATGGCGACGGAAGACTCTCCACTTCCGAGGACGTGGACGGCGACACTGTCCTCGACAGGACCGAGGACCTGGACGGCGACACCGTGCTGGACGCGGGCGAGGACATCGACGGCGACGGCAACTTCGACGACACGGACGAGGACGTGAACCGCGACGGCAAGCTCAACGTGGGTGAGGATCTCGACGGCGACGGGTACCTCGACGCCGGCGAGGACGTGGACCACGACAGGAACCTGGACACGGACGAGGACATGGACGGCGACGGTCACCTCGACGTGAACGAGGACGTGGACGGTGACGGACACCTCGACGTGCAGGAGGACATGGACCGGGACGGCCGACTCGACGTGGCCGAGGATCAGGACGGCGACGGACACCTCGACGCCATAGACGAGGACCTGGACGGCGACACCGTGCTCGACACTGATGCAGGGAGCGGCGAGGACGTCGACGGCGACCAGTGGCTCGACATCGACGAGGACGAGGACGGCGACACCGTGCTCGACGATCAGCCGGTCGACTCCAACTACGACGGCGAGATCGGCAGGGGCAACGTGTGGTGCTCGGCCGCGAGCTACTCGGCCGGCAGGTGCCACTGCCTGGGCGGCCACGAGTGCCCGGCGGGGCTGGATCCTTCCGATCCCGTGGACATGGAGCGTCTATCGTGGTTCCTGGACCCGAACTGGCACTCCATCACGTTCTACGAGTTCGAGACGAACACGCTCATCCTGCGGCTCATGGTCCCCATGGAGCCGCGCACGACGTACGCGGTCGTGCTCACGGACCGGCTGACGGGCGAGGACGTGCGGCCGGTGCGCTCGCCCTTCCCTAGCATCAACCACGTGGACCAGACCCCGGCCCTCGGGAGCCTTCCGTCCATCCTTGCAGGCGACCCGGACACCTACGGCGGGATCGGCATGGAGGACGTGAGGTTCGCGTGGACATTCACCACGCAGTCCACGACCCAGGATCTCTCCATCCTCAGGGACGGCCTCTACGGCACCGGGCCCTTCTCCGGGCTCGAGGACCGGTACGCGCCGGAGCCGGTCATCTCGCGGACTTTTTTTTTTAATGATACGGCGACCGCCGGGATCTACACGGCAGAGCAGGAGTCCTACGGGTTCATCCTCTCGACCGAGGACCTCATGAAGATCGTGCTGAGCTACGTCGACGACCTGTTCGGCGTGAGCGCGGCCGACGCCGCGCCGGTCCTCGACATGTACAGGTACGTGGACTACTTCGTGTTCGGCCACGTCTGGTCCCCGAACTTCCTCGACTCGGACGGCGAGGACCTGAACGACGACAACTTCGAGGACTACCGGTTCATGAGCGAGGACCTGGACGGCGACGGCCACCTCGACGTGTCCGAGGACGAGAACTTCAACGACGTCCTGGATCCTGGAGAGGACAGGGACCACGACGGCCACCTGGACAACGACGAGGACCGGAACGGCGACGGCCACCTCAAGGTCGTCGACCAGGACGAGGGCTGGTGGATCACCAACACCGAGAAGGGCCAGGGCAAGCACACGGACACGCTGGTCCGCTTCTTCGTGGCCGTTCCCAAGCAGGAGTACAAGATCCCTGGCCGCGAGGAGGAGCCGTTCCCGATCGTGTTCTACGGCCACGGATACACGTCCATGGCGCTGGAGGCGCTCGGGTTCGGCGGCAGCCTGGCCAAGTTCGGGCTCGCCACGGTCGGGGTGGACTGCGTGCACCACGGCCTCGGCGAGACCGAGGTGTTCATGTCTGCCCTGCGCGGGGTGTTCCAGACCGAGGACCTGGCGCCGCTCGCGGACTGGGTGCTCGCGGACCGGGCCATCGACATGAACGGCGACGGCAGGAAGGACTCGGCAGGCGACTTCTGGACCTCGTACATCTTCCACACGCGCGACGTGGTCAGGCAGAGCGCCCTCGACCACTACCGCCTCATACAGGTGTTCCGGTCCTTCGACGGCACGCGGCTCGCCGAGCCGTTCGACGTGGACCGGGACGGCGCCGTGGACACGACCTACGACTTCGAGCACCGCGAGCCCGGCACCGAGTTCGTGGTCGGCGACTACGACGGCGACGGCGAACGCGACATCGCCGGCGACTTCAACGGCGACGGCGAGGTCGACTTCGGCGGGCCGGACAACTGGTACTTCGCCTGGGGCCAGTCGCTGGGCGGGATCATGTCGGCCCTCATGGGCGGCGCCGAGCCGTCCATGAAGGGCATCGCGCCGACCTCGGGCGGAGGCGGCCTCGCCGACATCGGCCTCCGCTCCACGCAGGGGGGCGTGAAGGAGGCCGTGATCCTGCGGACCATCGGCCCCATCCTCAACTCCTGCGTCGTGGGCGGCTCGGGCGAGGCCGGCTGCGACGACCGGGACCTGAGGGAGTGCGCGGAGGGCCAGCTCTCGCTCAGCTTCACCGTGCCAGACCTGAACTCCACGGCCCACGTGGAGTTCGCGTGCGCGGACATCGCCGGATCGGACACGGACGACGCGATAGAGCCTGGCGACGGCATCGTCGTCCAGAACATGGGAAACGGCGTGCGCCGCTGCGCAAGGGCCTTCGACGAGGGCCTGTTCCGGATCTCGTTCCCGTCGGACATCGCGGACCCCCTGTGGGTCGCCATCTACGACGGGTCGGACGGCGATCCCTTCGTGGACTACGAGGACTGCGAGCCGGCGGCGGGCGCCGTCGAGAAGCGCATGATCGATACGTGGGAGCGGTTCACGACGTTCCAGTACTGGCAGTGGAGCGAGGGCGAGCCGCTCGTGTCCCCGGCCGAGGGCTACGGCCACATCAAGGGCACGTCGAGCCTGCGGGCGTTCCTGGCGATCGCGCAGCTGGGCCTCGAGCCCGGCGATCCGATCAACTACGCACCGCACTACTTCCTCGACCCGATCCAGAGCCCGGCGGATCCCGAGCTCGCTGACCATCGCACCAACGCGATCGTTATAGGCACGATCGGCGACATGAACGTCCCGGTGAACACGGCCGCGGCCCAGGGCCGCGCCGCGGGCATCCTCGACTTCGAGAAGACGCTGCCCGAGTACGGCGGCCGCACACAGAACCAGGTGCTGCTGGACAACTTCGCGATCGAGGCCAACGAGAAGTACGGCCGCGCCTTCCCGGACGACTCGACCGGCACGTGCACGCAGGAGGGCTGCCACGTCCTGTTCGACGTGGACGACATAGACAGGACCACCGACGGCCAGGCCATCCCGTACCTGGAGGACCCGCTCCGCTCGTGGGCCTCTTCCGTCCCGGGCGAGTACGACCCGGACGCGTGCACCGAGGTCACGGATCCGCCCACGGTCGCGGACCTGGATCCCGACGTGTTCTGGTGCCCGGGCTGCCAGATCGAGCGGTGCGGCGAGTGCTACATGTGGACCACGGACGACGGGCCGCGCCACTTCCTCGAGAAGGTGTACTGCCCGGGCGGCGTTTCCGTCTACATCATGCCGTACATCGGGGACACGGGAACGCACGGCTTCGACATACCCAAGCCCTCGGACCCGTTCGACCTGAACACGTTCATGATCCAGCTCATCGGCCTCCACTTCGGGACTGGCGGACGCGTGTTCTCCTGGCAGATGTGCCAGGCCGTGGAGTCGCTCCCGGAGAATGCCGATGACCTGTGTCCCTGGATCCCGCTCCTCCCGCCCGAGGAGTGATCGACCACAAGAGGAAGCCACGACGCATGGGCAAGATCCCCCGACTCTCGCTGGTGATCGCCACGCTGATCTCGATGTCGGGTCCGGCCCTCGAGGGGTGTGCCGAGGATGCCGGGGGGCCGCCCAGGCCGGACCTGGTCTGCCCCGGGGATCCCTCGTGCCCGGACGAGGGCGAGGCCGTGCTCTACGCGGGCGCCTCGGCCGTGGACGTGACGCCCGACATCATCGACTACCAGACCGTGGACGAGAACGGGAACGCCATGTTCGAGCCGCCGCCGCTCGGCAACGACGAGTGGTTCGACGGGAACGGGAACGGCGAGTGGGACTTCACGTTCATCGCCGGGCTCGGCAACCCGAGGCCGGCGCGGGACGTGCACGACCCGGTCTGGGCCAGGGCCATAGTGCTCCGGTGGAAGTCCACGACGATCGCGGTCGTGTCCCTGGACCTCATCGGGTACTTCCACGGCGACATAGAGGATCTCCGCGAGTCGGTCGCGGACCTGGGCATCGACTACGTGTCGGTGTCGTCCACGCACAACCACGAGGGGCCTGACACGGTGGGCATATGGGGCATGGACGAGATGTGGCCGGGGTGGCGGCAGGACACGTTCGACGGCGTGGGCGCAGGCGCCGAGCAGGCGATCCGCGAGGCGCATGCCTCCATGGTCCCGGCCGAGCTGACCGCGAACCAGATCGAGGCGGACAGGAACCCGGGCCACGGCATCTGCGCGGTGCAGAGCGACGGCCGCGATCCCGTGATCTACAATCCGTTCCTGACCGTGCTCAGGTTCGCGGAGCTGGGCGACGGGCCCACGATAGCCACGCTTGTCAACTTCACGTCCCACCCCGAGTCCTCGAGCGACGGGCACCAGAGCCTGAGCTCGGACTGGCCCAGCTGGATGAGGACCGGGATAGAGCAGGGCATCGACCGCGGCGGCACGGTCATGGACGGGCTGGGCGGCGTGGCCGTCTTCGTGAACGGGCCGCTCGGAAGCCAGGTGGGGCCCGGCGACGTGATCTGCGAGGATCTGGACGGCGCCACGATAGAGGAGCACGGGTTCCCCCTGGCAGAGTGCCTGGGGTGGAACCTGGCCAAGATGTCCCTGGAGGCGATCGCGGAGGCTGGCCCGGCCGAGGCCGAGGTGCCGCTCGAGGTGCGCGCCGAGGTCTTCGAGCTGCCGGTCGAGAACTACGGCTACCACGCCATGATGCTGGGCCACGTGTTCCACAGGTACGACATCCACGGGTTCGACGACACGCGGCCCGCCGGCGAGGACAACAAGCCCTGGATCTGGACCGAGGTGTCGTGGATCCGGATCGGAGGGGCACAGATGGTCGGGGTGGGCGGCGAGGCCAGCCCCGAGCTCTTCCTGGGCGGCTACGACGGCTCGTACACACCTGCCTGCGCGGCCGAGACCCAGGGGACCGACCTCGACACGATGTGCACACCCGACAACACGAACCCGCCCGACCTCGCCATGGCGCCGGCCGGACCGTACCTGAGGGACTACATGATCGATCTCGGCGCGGAATACCCCATGCTCTGGGGCGTCACGAACGACGAGATCGGCTACCTCATCCCCGAGTTCGACTTCGTCCTGGCGCACCCGGGCGCGTACGTGACCGAGGCGCCCGGCCACCACTACGAGGAGACCAACTCGGTCGGGGAGAGCGCCTGGCCCACCATGCGCGGGCACCTCGAGGACATGCTGACCTGGCGGCCGTGAGGCCGCCTTTCGGGGCGGCCGGACTCGCCGCCCAGCATAAGGAGAGGAAAGATGAAGGGCACCACGAAGAGGGTACTCACGATCGTCGCGGCCTGCACGGTGATCGCGGCCTCGGCAGGCTGCGACGGCGGCGGCGGCGGCGACACCGACGCGTCGGTGGACGCCTGGATCGACTGCTACCCGCCGGACCAGACCCCGATAGCCACGGACCTTGACTTCGAGGGCTGTCCGGCCGCGCCGCCCAACGGCTCGGCGACCGACACCATGGTGAGCGCCACGATAGTGGTCAAGGACTTCGAGGACGACTTCCCGGTCGAGGGCGTGCAGCTCGAGGTGTTCTACGCGAACGCCGCCACCGGCACCCCGGATCTAGACGCCACTAGCCTCGACCCCACGGACGAGAACGGCGAGGTCACGGCCCTCGTGCCGGCGGGCCGCCGCATCGCCTACCGCGTGGTCGGCGGCGACACGCCTCTCTACCCGCCCGGCGTGGTGCAGACCTCGATCGAGTACGACGTGGTCACCCCCGACACGGACGGGCTCACCGTGGACGCCATATCCGTATCGCAGCACACGTACATGCTCATCTCCACGGTCCTCGGCATCACCCCGGACCCGGCCAAGGGGATACTCGCGGGCGGGTTCAAGGACTGCTCCGGCGCCGAGATCGAGGGCGCGGTCGCGCGGCTGTACGACTCGACGGGCGCGCTGTGCCACGGCGAGAACGACTGCCTGGACCGCTACTTCATCGACGACGTGCCGGCCCAGGATCAGTGGTGGTCGAGCGCGGACGGCCTGTTCGGCGTTCTGCAGATCCCGGCGGCCGAGGGCTACAGCCTCGAGCTGCACGGCATCGTGGCCGGCTCCGAGCTCCGGGAGGAGCTGGTCAAGCGATTCGCCTACGCCGAGGGCAAGCAGCACGAGTTCCCGCCCCGCCGCAACCCCGTCGCGCCGGTCTGAGGGCGCCGGCCCCCTCCCGGAGCCGTGGCGTCGCTGATCCTCGCCCTCCGCTTCCTCACCATCGTGCCCGTGCCCGGGCGCGAGGCGGCCGGGCCCGGGGCGCTGGGACGCGCCGCCTGGTGGTTCCCGGTGGTGGGGCTGGCACTCGGCGCCGGGCTCGTCCTGGTGGACCGCGTGCTCGCGCGGGCCTTTCCTCCATTGCTGGCCGCGCTGCTCGTCGTCTCGCTCTGGAAGGTGGCCTCGGGCGGGATCCATCTCGACGGCTTGGCCGACTGCCTCGACGGGCTGGGCGGCCGCGACGCGGACCAGCGCCTGGCCATCATGCGCGACAGCCGGATCGGCGTCTTCGGCGCCTTGGGCCTGATCCTGCCCTTCCTGGTCGGGTTCGTGGCGCTCGCCGAGCTGCCCGCCGACCTCCGGTGGCGCACGCTGCTGCTGGCGCCCGCCGCCGGACGGCTGTCCCCGCTGGTGGCGGCCGCGCTCTTTCGTGCGGCGGCCCCGCCCACCGGCCTCGGCGGCAGCTTCGTCGCCTCGCTCGGGCGCTGGGCCGCGGGCGCGGGGCTCGCGGGGACGGCCGCGCTGGCGTGGCTCGTGCTCGGCATCACGGGCGTGGCGGCGCTCGGGCTGGCGCTGGCGGGCGTGGCGCTCTGGGCCGGCTTCCTGGCCCGGCGCCTCGGCGGGCTCACGGGAGACGTGCTCGGCTCGGGCGTGGAGCTGGCTGAGCTGGGGATCCTCCTGGCGGTGGCGTTCGGGGTCAGGTCTTGAAATCCCACACGCAGCCCGCGATGTTGAAATGCAAGACCTGACCCTCATGTATCTCGTGCGCCACGGGGCCGTGGCGGGCGCAGAGCGACGGCGGTTCATCGGCCATCTCG
>CAZGVR010000081.1:10672-10908 GCA_964528945.1 uncultured Myxococcales bacterium | reverse complement strand
TGCAGGGAGATCGACTACGACATGACCGGGTCGAGGGTGATCGCGGACCAGCCCGTGCAGGTCTTCGGCGGGCACGTGTGCGCGTACGTGCCGTACACGGCCCAGGCCTGCGACCACCTCGAGGTCCAGTTGGCGCCGATACAGACCTGGGGCAGGGATTACGTCAGCACGCCCATGATCGACGCGGGAACGAACTACCCCAACCTCGTGAGGGCGGTCGCCGCGTTCGACGGCAC
>CAZGVR010000081.1:5210-10662 GCA_964528945.1 uncultured Myxococcales bacterium | reverse complement strand
ACGGCACGGTCGTGACCGTGGACCCGCCGCAGGACGGGATCTCGACCGTGTCACTGCCTGCGAACCAGTCGGTCGAGTTCTTCGCCTACGGCGCCTTCCACGTGACCGGGTCATACGCGGTCGAGGTCGCCCAGTTCATCCTGGGGCAGTACTTTCCAGAGCCGGACGCGCTGCGCGGGGATCCGGCCATGACCGTGCTGGTCCCGTACGAGCAGTACAGGCCGGACTACATCTTCGTCGCCCCGTCCTCGTACAACTCCGGCACCAACGGGCAGAACTACGTCATGATCGCGCGCCCCGGCGGCCTTCCGCTCACGCTCGACGGCGCGGCGGTTTCGACGTCGTGGGTGCCCATCGCCGGGTTCGAGGTGGGCATCGTGCCTGTGGAGGGCGGAACCCACTTCATATCTGGCGCTGAGGAGTTCGGCATGATCACGTACGGCCTGGGGTCGTTCACGTCCTACGCCACGCCGACCGGGCTCAACCTAGAGCAGATCACGATCATCATCTGAGCTTCGCACCCTGCTATAATCACAAACGCATGGCTTCGAACCAGGACAGGGCCGGGAGGCTGAAGGGGTTCCTCGTCAGGATCGCCTACCCGGTCAGCCTCTTCTGCGTGGGGTTCCTGGGCCTCTTCCTGTCTTTCTACTTCGAGCGCCCGTTCGTGATCTTCTCGGACGAGCCTCACGGCTGGCTCGACCACGACACGCACGTGGAGCAGACCATGCGCGTGACCGAGGCGCTCGACGGGTGGGGCAAGGCGTGGGCCTACGACGTGCAGCTCAACGCCGGATTCCCGAACGGCACGATCTTCGACGCGGACAACAAGGGGTGGGAGATCTGGACGTTCGTAGTGTGGAAGATGGGGACCCCCAGGGGCATGGCCTTCAACCTCTACATCCTTCTCGCGCACCTGATGGTCCCCTGGGTGGTCCTCCTCTCGGCCAGGCTGTTCCGCCTGGACCGGTGGGCCTCGCTGCTCGCCATGCTGCTGGGGATGATGCTCTGGTACTTCGACGCGTTCCCGCACTGGTGCTGGTGGATCGGCATGACCGCGTGGGGCATGGCAGGCTATCTCGCGATCCTGCCCCTGGCGCTCTTCTACAGGTGGCTGGAGGACGGGAAGGCCTGGCAGGCCGCGCTCTGCGCCGTAACCCTGGCGGCAGGCCACATGACGCATCCGTACACGTTCGTGGTGCTCGCCCCGGCCATGGCAGCGCTCTACGCACGGACCTTCAGGAAGATGGGCTGGAAACGCCACGTGGGGGTCGCCTTCATAGGGATCGTCACCGTGGCCGCGAACGCGTGGTGGCTGCTCGCGGCCATCCGCTTCTGGCACTACATCACGGACTCGGGCGTAGCATTCCAGGGAACGCTATCGTACCTCGTCACGGACTACCTGGGGCTCATAGGGGAGGACCCGCTCGTCTCGGGAGTGGTCGGCAACCGGACCGCCACGAGGTTCCTCTGGCTGGTGGTGGGAGCCGGTGGACCTGTTTCGACTCCTCGCGATCACCTACGCGGGGTCCTACTTCTGGTTGACGAAGCAGATCCAGCCGTACAGGTTCATCCTGCCGGCCATGTACATGTCCGTCATCCCGGCGTCGTGGCTCATCGTGGACACGGTCCGCTCGCTGCGGAGACAGGCCATCCCCAGGCCCGCGGCGATCCTTCTGGCCATCCTCACCCTCGTCTCGGTCCCGAGGTTCGCGCGGGACGTCCTCTACTTCATTCCTGCCCTGATCCCCGAGATGAAGCCCCTGCCCGAGGGCCAGCCAGTGCCGATCGCGGACGTGATCGGCTTCGGCGACCTGGGTTTCCCCAAGCACATGGAGCTCAGGCACGGGCCCATGTTCGCGGATTTCCGAAGGCTCGAGGAGTGGGTGGACAGGAACGACGACGGGCAGGGGCGTTGGCTCGTCGAGTGGTCCTACGTAGGGGAGTTCCTGGCAGGGCGCACGCACGCGCAGATCCTGGGTGGGTTCCACGAGTGCAACATGAAGCACACGGCCGCCGATCTCTTCAGGTGGAATCCCAACGGCGACCTAGAGGACGCGGCGCTCGAGCGGTACCTCGCGAACTACGCGGTCAAGTGGGTGATCATCTCCCACCAGAGGCCAGCTCTCGAGAAGCGGAAGCACCTCCTCGAGCCCTACATGTGGATCCCTCCGCACAAGATATACAGGGTCAAGCAGCCGTCCGGCTTCGTCCAGGAGGGAGGCGGGGTCGTCGAGCCCTCCATGAACAGGCTCGATGTGAGCGGGTCCGACCCGGCGAGGGACGTGGTGCTCCGGTTCCACTGGCTGGAGACGTTCGTGTGCGAGCCGGACTGCGAGGTGATGCGCGAGCCGGTCGTGGCCGACCCGGTCGGCTTCATCAGGGTGAAGGCTCCGCACCCCGCGGACTTCGTCATCGAGAACGCCTACTAGGGTGTCGGCTGGCGACCCGCCCCGGGATCCGATCAGGGGCTCGGGATGAGGATGAGGGACTCGAGCGGCTGGCCGATGATCCGGGCGCCGTCCTTCTCGATGACCACGTCCTCCTCGAGCCCGATCTGGACCACGCCGCCGGCCTCCGGGATGTCGACGTATATCATGGGCTCCACGGCGAAGACCTGGCCAGGCTCTATCACGTGCTCCACGGCCGTGCCGTAGCGCTCCTTCCAGGGCGGCCCGAGGATCGGGCCCACGTCGTGCACGGACAGGCCGATCTCGTGTCCGGCCGCGTGGGGGTACTCCTCGTACCCTTCCTTGACGATGAGGTCGCGCGCGGCCGCGTCCACCTCCTGGGCGCGGTTGCCCGGAACGAGCTTCGACATGGCGGCACGCGACGCGCGGTACGTCACGTCCCACATCCGCTGGAACACCTCGGGCGGCCTGGTCTCTCCTGGCCTGAGGATGTAGGCCGTCCGCTGGATGTCCGAGTGGTAGTCGTCGATCACGATGCCGAAGTCGAGCCGCAGGAGATCGCCGGGCATGATCACCTTGTCGGTCGGGAACGAGTGCCCGCGATCGGGTCCGACCATGATCATGCTGAACGACACCTTGGCCCCGGCCTCCTTGACGCGCTCCTCGAGGTAGTTCCCGAGGTCGATCTCCCTGGTCTTGCCGGCCTTGATGACCGCCGGTGTCAGGGCGTTCGCCAGGATCTTCTGCGTGAGCAGGACCGCCGTCGTGATGATGTCGATCTCCTCCTGGATCTTGCGGCCCCGGAACGAGACTATGAGCTTCTCGGCGCTCACCACGCGGTCGGAGAATCCCGGATCGAGCCACTCCTGCAGGTACCGGAAGCCTCCCTCCGTGAGACCGTCGCAGTTCGGCATGTCCCGGGAGTAGTTGATGGCGACCTTCCTCGGCTTGAGCTTGTGGAAGACCTCCTTCAAGTGCGGGCCGATGCCCTCCTTCCTGTACGGGATGACCTCGTTGTAGATCTCCGTAGCCTCGATGGGCGTCGTGTCGTAGCACGCGGCGATGCAGGTTGTCCGCCAGGAGCCGCCGCACAGGCTCATGAGGGCTGCCGTGCGCCCAACGATGCCGGACGTGCCGATGTCCGTGCCGATGGGATCGACCGCACCCTCGCGCGTGAACGTGAGCCAGAGGTCGATCCCCAGCTCCTTCATCTTGTCCGGAAGAAGGGTGTCGATCTTCTTCCGCATGATCTTGCGCCTGACCTCTGGTACCCTGTGTCCGGGCTCTTCCATCTGAAGCCTCCTTGCTGGCCCCTTCCCCCGGCCCCCCAGCCTTTCAATCGCCGCGAAGAACTATCTTGCCGAACTGCACCCCGGCCTCGAGCCGCTCGTGGGCGGCCGCAGCCTCCGCGAGCGGGAACACCCGGTCCACGACCGGGCGCATCCTCCCGGCCGCCATCAGGCCCAGGACCTCGAAAAGATCCCCCCTGCGACCCATGGTCGACCCGGCGATGCGGATCTGCTTGAAGAACACCTGCCTCAGGTCGAAGCCCACCTCGGCGCCACCGGTAGCGCCGCAGGTCGCGATGGTCCCTCCCCAGCGCACCGAGGCCAGGTTCTCGGCCCACATCGGCTTGCCAACGTGATCCAGGACAGCGTCCACGCCCGCGCCGCCAGTGATGCGCTTCACCTCGGCCGACACCTTCTTCTCGGTCGAGAGGATCACATGGTCCGCCCCGAGGGCGGCGACGCGCTCGAGCTTGGCCGCGGAGGTGGAGGTCACCACGACCGTGGCGCCCAGGACCTTGCAGATCTGGACGGCGGCGATCGTGACCCCGCTTCCTGCCCCGTGTATCAGGACGGTCTGGCCGGCCCTCACGCGCGCCCGGCGCACCGCCATCTGCCAGGCGGTCTGGAAGGTGAGTGGGATGCAGGAGGCCTCCTCGAAGGGCATGGGCTCCGGGAATGGCAGGATGGACGAGCGCGGCACGGCGATCAGCTCGGCATACCCGCCGCGGGTGTTCTCCCCGAGGATCGCGTACGAGCGGCACAGGTTGTCCCTGCCCTCGAGGCATGCCCTGCAATGCCCGCAGCTTATGGCAGGCTGCAGGAGCACCTTGGCTCCCTTCTCGATGCCCTTCACGCCGGGCCCCCAGCCCTCCACGGTCCCGGCGATGTCGCTGCCCAGGATGTGGGGGTACTCGAGCTTCAGGTGAGGCAGGCCCTGCCTGACCCAGATGTCGAGGTGGTTCAGGGCAACCGCCCTGACCCTGACCAGCACCTGGCCAGGGCACGGCACCGGATCCGGAATATCCTCGAGCAGGAGCTTGTTCCTGTCCCCGTGCTCGTGCAGGACGACTGCCTTCATGACGACCCACACTTCATAGGTCGTCCCGTACCTTTTTTCAAGACGAACGGTGCAAGGGAGTGCAGGTGGATAACCCCCCGAAATACGGCGGGATGGAAGCCCGGCCACGAACTGCGGTATTTGACATTTGTTCGAATTGATAATAAAGGAACCGAACCTTGAACCCAGAAGGAACCGAAGGAGGTCACCAATGTCGCTGAATCCCACCAGGAGGAGGGCTATCTGGACGACGCTCGCAGTCTTGGCGGCCGTCGGACTGACACACTGTCCGCCACCCAAGGCCAACCAGGCGGATGCAGGCCCCACGGTGAAGAACAAGGTCAAGGTGCAGTTCTTCATCATGTCGCAGTGCCCGTACGGCACCCAGGTCCAGGAGGGCATCGCACCGACGCTGGAGAAGATGGGCCCGTACATTGACTTCAGGGAAGACTTCATCGCGTCCCAGGCGCCCGACGGGTCGTTCAGCTGCCTGCACGGCGAGCCCGAGTGCAAGGGGAACATCGCGGAGCTGTGCGCGGCCAAGCATGCGCCGGACAAGTACTTCAAGATGGTCCTGTGCATGGCCAAGGACAGGCCTGGCATCCCGGACAACTGGAAGAAGTGCGCCACCGATACCGGGCTCGATCCCGCGCCGATCGAGGAATACGTGTATTTCCCCGGATTTTTTTTCAGCA
>CAZGVR010000081.1:0-5200 GCA_964528945.1 uncultured Myxococcales bacterium | reverse complement strand
CGAGGAGAAGGGCGCGCGCGGATCGCCGACCATCTTCGTGAACGACCAGCCCTACAGGGGCGGACGGACGGCAGAGGCGTTCGAGATCGCGGTGTGCATGGCCCTGCCCGAAGCCGAGCGTCCCAAGACCTGCCCGGTGGTCAAGGAGAGCGAGCTGACCATCCTCAACGACAAGCGCTGCAAGGAGTGCGGCGTCCGCGCCCAGTCCATGAAGACCCAGTTCGAGTCCATGTTCCTCAAGCTGAAGGTGAACGAGGTCGACTGGGTCGATCCGGCCGGCCAGGAAATCGCCAAGAAGACCGGCGTCAAGCTCCTGCCGGCCTACATCTTCCACGAGAGCGCCAAGGAGGATCCGGGCTGGGAGATGATCTCCCGGCACGTGGAGCCCGCGGGCGGCTTCTTCGTCATCATCGCTGACAGGGTCCGCTCCACGTTCGATCCGACCAAGGAAGTCTGCGACAACGGGACCGACGACACTGGCAACGGCCTGGTCGACTGCAAGGACCCGGACTGCCAGCTCGCCCAGGTCTGCCGCGAGAGCTGCACGGACGGCGTGGACAACACGGACAACGGCCTCGTGGACTGCAAGGACCCGGACTGCGAGAAGAACGTCGCCTGCATGGAGAAGTGCGAGGACGGCACCGACAACACTGGCGACGGCCTCGTGGACTGCGCGGATCCCGACTGCAAGGAGACCCTGGTCTGCAGGAAGGAGGTCCCCAAGAGCCTCGACCTCTACGTCATGAGCTTCTGCCCGTACGGCATCAAGGCCGAGGCCGGGATCAAGGAGGTCCTCGCGAACTTCGGCGCCAACATGAAGTTCAAGCTGCACTTCATCACGAGCGTGCTCGACGGGAAGGGCTACCAGGACTTCGCCAGGAAGCAGTGGTGCGAGAAGTACGCCGACGGCAACTACTACTGCTCCATGCACGGCAAGGAGGAGACCGACGAGAACCTCCGCCAGATCTGCGCGCAGGCGATAGCGCCCAAGACGTTCATGGACTTCGTGTGGTGCAGGAACGAGAACCCCCGCGACCCGGACTGGAAGAAGTGCGCCACGGCAGCCAAGATCGACGCCACCAGGCTCGAGGCGTGCGCGACCGGCGACCAGGGCAAGAAGCTCATCAAGGTCGACTCCGACCTGACCGAGGTCCTCAACATCCACGGCAGCCCGACCTACTTCTGGAACAACAAGAAGATCGAGCGCGCTGCCCCGGACCCCGAGGCGATCAAGACGGTCTTCTGCACCCAGAACGCGGGAACGCCGGGCTGCGAGAAGAAGCTGACCGGGCCCGAGGCTCCTCCTCCCGGCGGGCCCGGCGCGCCCAAGGGACCGCCCCCTGGCGGCGCCTGCGGCGGCTGATCCCAGCCCTGCCATCCCACCCCGCATCCCCTGGCTCAGATATCGTGATATATATCCTGGCGGCCGGCCGTACAGCCGGCAGGGAGGTCAATCAGCATGCGCGACGACCCTAGGCTCGTTTTCCTCACAATCGTGCTGGCCGTGGCAATCGCCGCCCAGGGCTGCCGGTGCGAGTCGGGCCAGCCCTCTGCCGGCACTGCCGGTCAGGGTGGCGAGGTGCAGGCTGGAGCGGAGCAAGCAGGGGGAGAAGGTGATGTGGCCCGCTGGTGCATGGCATGCGCCCAGAAAGGGTTCATGGCCTGCAAGCGGACGGACGGTCGCAAGCCCGAGGCGGACCTGAAGCGCGAGGCCGAACTGCTGGCATGCAAGGACGTGGGCATTGCCGAGGCAGACTGCACGCCAGACAAGCTGAGCAACGTCTCGTGCGGGGTCATGCCATGACCAGGCAGGCGGCCGCGGGGATCCTTCCACGACCCCGGAGCAGGCCCAGCGCGCGCGGGACAGGGGTTCGTGCCTAGAACATCGCAGTGGCGAGCACGTTCACGGTGAAGATCGTGGATTCCTCGATCCGGAAGCGGTTGCCCACGCCGTCCAGGCCCCGGCGGTAGTCCGGATTGAACGACCTCTCGTCAGCCTGGTCGCCCGGGTCCCAGTCGCAGTTGGTGTCGCCGGACGTGGGATCGGACAGGCCGAAGTTGGACGCGTTGCACTCGTCCGTGAAGTTCAGGAAGTGCTCCTGGTCGTGGGCGAACGAGACTCCCGCCGAGATCTTGAACCACTTGCTGGTGATGAAGCCGAGCGTGAGCGTCCCCGAGAAGCTCCCGTAGTCCTCGGTGTCGGTCACGCCGGTCCACTGGTACGCCGGGTAGGTATCCCTGAACTCCGTGTAATCCTCGAGCGTGAGCCCGCGATCCGTCGACGTGCCCAGCGCGTCGAAGAGCGGGGTGATGGACTTGCCCTCGGTGATGTAGCTGCCCATGACGCGCAGGTCGATGTAGAACTTCTGGTCCTTGGCCTTGACCTCCCAGGGGATTATCTCCATGCCGAAGGTGAGCGTTCCCCTGATCGGCGGGTTGACGTTCACCTGTCCCGGGTACTCGTCCATGTTCGGCCATGGCGCCTCGCGCTTCGCGAACGGGATCCACGCTTCGAAGCCGAAGTACGGATCGATCCACTTGAAGCGGTGGGAGAGCTTGGTCCCGACGTGCAGCTCGGTGAGGCCCGGGCTGACTCCGGACTTGCCGGATCCGGCCTCTACCTTGTCGCCGGTGTCCATGTCCGTGTAGCTGCCGCGCGGCTTGATCATCTTGCCGACGGCGAACCACCCTTCGGCGAACAGGGTCCAGGTGGGCTTGGTCACGTCCCTGTCCTGGTTGAAGATCGCCCACTCCAGCCCGGCCACGAGCTGGTCGATGCCGCTCCTGTCAGGGGACTTGAAAGGCGCGTGGAAGAGGTACTCGCCCGTCGTGTCGTCCCTCAGGATGGCCTTGCCCGCGTCCACGTTCACGCCCTTTGCCCAGTCCAGCTGGTTCGTGTCCGAGACCACGATGGGGAGGCCGAGCTTGAGGTTGAGGTCGTGCCACAGGCCAATCATGACGCTTATGTCGAGCACGTGCCTCTCGTGGACCCAGCGCAGGGTATCCACGGTCGTCAGGAAGTCCCCGCCTGCGATCGTCGGACAGTAGGCCCAGCGTTCGACCGGAGGGCTCGCCTGATCGGCGTAGCACTCGCGCGTGACGTTCGCCATCGTGAGCGTCCGCGAGTACCCGATGCTGAGGCTCAGGTCGAACGGATCCCCGACGTCGAAGGCGTCGATCACTTCCGTGAACTCGGCCGCCTCCGCCTCGGGGTATGCCCAGCCAACGAGCGCGGCCAGGATCGCCGCTGCCAGGGATTTCCGATTCATATTCGATGAATACCCATGATACGAGGCCCGTGTCAAGGCGATGGTCAGGGGCACGGTCTGCCGGGAGGGCAAAGGGTCAGTTCTGATGGCCTTTCTTGGGGGTGTCGGCAACCCCCGCCTTCTTGACGAACGGGGCAACCGGCTTGTTGACGACCTTGAGCCGCGGTGGGCGATCCAGGATGCCCGACACCAGGCCGGCCAGGCCCCCCATCGAGGCCCGGAGGCCGTCGAGGCTCTTTCCGGCAGCGGCCAGGTCGGCATCGGTCAGCTTGCCGCCCAGGATCTCCATTCCGAGGGAGATCTGATCGTACCTGGCGAGCAGGACGCTTCGGAGCCTGAACTGCTCCGCCGAGCTCTTCACCAGCTCATCCTTGACGGCCGTGATGCCGGGATCCTGGCCTGCACCCTTCTCCGCCGCCATCTTGGCGATGTCCGCGCTCCCATCGGGCTTGCCCTGCTGGCGCAGGTCGCGGAGCTGCTTGATGAGCTCCTGGTTCCTGATCCGGTTGGCGTCGATCAGCTTCACCAGATCCGCGATCTCGGTCATGGCCGGGGACAGCCACGAGGCGAACGCCGTCACTGCGGGCCGCGGATCCGCCGCGAACGCCTCCCCGCGCCCGGCGATCCATGCCGCCGCGGCGGGTCCGCCCGCGTCCATCCTCGACCGCGAGACGCGGGCGCCGGGCTCGACGAGGAGCCGATCCCCGGTCACCAGCTCCTCCTCGGCCTGGGACGCCAGGAACGAGCACCTGAACGCCTGCACCTGCGTGGGCGCGTGCGCCTTCTCCGGCGGGGCGGGCGGGGCCGCTGCTGGCGGGCAGTCCGCGACGTCCACGAGGACCGATCCGTCCATTGCCACGGACAAGGTCATCGACGGGCCCGCGTAGAACACCACCCCGCCCGGCGTCGTCAGGACGAACCTGCGCGTGGATCCCTTGATCGCCGGACCGGAGAGGCCGACCGTGCCCGAATGCACCTCGATCTCGTAGGGCCGGTGCACGCCGATCGCGATCCGGGTGGACGGGGCCAGCTCGAGCTCGGTGTCCATCCCCAGGTCGAGGACCGCGGTCCCGTCGGCTCCCGTGGTCAGGAAATCACCCACGAACAGCTCGTACGGCTTCTCCGCCAGCACCGGTTTCAGCAATGTCTCGGGCGATCGCTCGATGCCCACGGTGCCGCCCCGCTCGACTATGGTGGCCTCTGGCAGGACCGCCGGCCCTGCCTCGAGCTGCCCTCCCCTCGCCTCCAGTCCCGGCGGGATCAGGACCGCCCTGCCCGGCTCCTGGCCTGCGTCGCCTGCGGCCGAGGGCTTGCCGCATCCGCTGCATCCGGCGAGGAGCAGGGTGAAGGCGATCTCCTCGCCAGCTGCGAGGAGGCTCGCGCCGCACTCGTTCCAGCACGCGTTCCTGTCACGAATCATCCGGTGACCTCCTAGAGGGGCAGGATCTCGTCGATCTCCTCCTCGCCGTCGGCTGCTGCCTTGGCCGCGCTCAGGTCGCGGTTGGTCTGGCGCAGCCTCTGGGTGAGCACCTGGAGGAAATTCCAGAGGATCTTCTTCGCGGTATTGCCTTCCTTGCGGATCATCTCGAAGAAATCGTCCCGAGCGAGACGGAGGAGCGCGGTGGGATCCACCGCGGTGATGGAAGCCGACCTCGGGGCCTTGTCGAGGAGGCTCATCTCGCCGAAGTGGTCGCCCGGGCCCAGGTGGGTGATGACCGTCTCGCCCGAGTGCACCTCGACCTTGCCCGCGACCACTATGTACATGTCGTCGCCCGCGGAGCCCTCCTCGATGATCCGCTTCCCGGGCGCGAAGGTCACCTGGTGCATCAGCGCGAACACCTTGAGCAGCTCGTTGTAGGCCAGGTACCTGAACATCGGGATGTTGCCGAGAGTGTCGAGCCTCAGGGAGAGCTGCTGGCAGGCGGGAAAGA
>CAZGVR010000080.1:2358-11024 GCA_964528945.1 uncultured Myxococcales bacterium | reverse complement strand
TCCGGGAATATCCAGTCGAAGCACACGAACATGCCGACCCGGGCTCCCGCGACCTCGTGGACCGCAAAGCCCGTGTCCCCGGGGTCGAAGATCTCCTTCTCCGTGTCGAAGAGGTGCGTCTTCCTGTAGATCCCGACCACGCCGGAAGGCCCGATCAGGACGGACGAGTTGTAGAGCCCGCGAGGGGTGCGCTCCGCGAGGCCGATCACGACGTGCAATCCCTGCCCGGCGCACAGGTCGGCGATCGCCCCTGTCGCGCGGCCCGGAACCTCCTCGGCGAGCCGCTCGGCGTCGGGGCGGCCCGCGAACAGGTATCCGGTCAGGCAGAGCTCGGGCAGGACCACCAGGTCCGCGCCCGCGCGGTCGAGCGATGCGAGGATGTGCGCGAGGTTCGGCGCGGGCTCGCCCCGGATCGGGGTCAGCTGGAGGAAGCCGAGCCTCACTCGTCGAGGACGAACTCGACCATGTCGACCACGTCGCCCTTGTTCATCTGGAGCGAGAACGGGCCGAGGATCTGCCCCTGGTACGCGACCGTGACGAACCCGGTCGAGGGGGCGGCGGTCTTGTCCTTGCAGGCCGAGTAGTACTTCACCTTGACCTTGTAGTTGCCCTTGGGCGGCTTGTCCGCCCAGAACACGTTCTCGATGGTCTGGTCGCCCTTGCACGACGAGCGGGAGTCCTTGTCCATCTTCCCGCCGCTCTTGCCCTGCTTGTCCTTGTAGTTGATGACCTCGCCGCCCGGGCCGGTCACCTCGAGGTCCATGTCTGCCGGCGAGTCCCACCACAGCGTGATCTGGAGAGGGCCGGATCCGACCTCGTTCTCGTCCACCTGGCCGTCGCAGTCGTCGTCGATCCCGTTCGTGACCTCCACCGTGTTCGGGCAGGCCTTCTTGGCCTCCTGAACGCCGGTCGCGAGCTTTGGCACGGGCAGGGCTATCTTCACCTCGACCGCTGCCGTCGCGGTCACGGGAGTGGCGGTCACGACCGCCGGACCGGGCTCGTCGAGCGGCTGCGCGACGACCACCGGGTGAGCGGGATCACCCTGCACTGGCTCGCCCGTGTGTACCGGCTTGGCGGCCACCTTGGCGGACGTCGTGGCCTTTCCATACACGTGGATCGTGCATCCGGACGCCAGCATGAGCGCAGCGGCGAGGGCCGCGACCGTGGTTCCAGTGTTCCTCCTCGTCATCTCTTACTCCTTCCGTTCTCCCGTTTCTTCGTGCGCGGCTTTCCCGGGCCGCGACCCTTTGACCTGTCTCCCCCGGATCATAATCAATCGCGCCGCCGCGGGTCACCCGCGGTCGGCCACCCTGAGCACGTCCCTTATGACCTTGGCCGCCGAGCCGCCCTCGGCGGCCACGGCCAGCACGTAGCCCCTGGCCTTGGTGTCGATGAGCGCCCAGGCCGCTATCTCCTGCTCCCATGGCGAGCCGTTCTCGAGCACGTGGCTGAGCGCCGTCAGGATCTGGAGCTTGGACATGCCGTCGGGCTGGTCCTCGAAGCCGACGTCGAGGCGGCCGGTCAGGTACTGCCATGCCCAGAGCATCTCGCGCTTCTTGAGCCACCTGGCCGCCCTGAGCTTCTTGAGGGCCCGGCCGCCGTCGAACATCGCGTTCGTGAGGTAGAACGGGTGCTCCTCGTAGTGGCTCCTCACCACGTCCTGCGTGTTCTCCTGGTTCAGGTAGGGAAGGACGGTCTGGAGCTGCTTCTCGGTCCCGCAGAGCGAGATCGCGAAGAGGGCCGCGTTCTGGAAGTCGGCCAGCGCGGTGGGATCCTGCTCGCCTCCCCTGACCACGATCTCGACGAGCTGGTCCAGCGATGCCTCGTCGCACGAGTCGCCGACGATCTTCGCGAGCGGGACCAGGAGCGCGTTGGGCGTGGACTCGGCGAAGAGCGGGACCAGCTTCTGCGCGGTCTGTGCGTCGGTCTGGAGCTTGAGGGCGTTCGCGTACAGGACCCGCACTGGCCCGTCGGTGGAGCTCGAGAGGACCTTCTCCACGACCGCGTCCCGGTTGGTCGAGTCGATGCAGTACGCGAGCGGATAGACCGCGTCCTCGCGGGTCCTGAAGTCGTCCAGCGGATCCTCGATGATGGTCACTATCGCATCGAAGGCCGTCGCGGTCCCGTAGAACGCGAGCCCCTGGAGCACGGCCTTCCTGTCCATGAAGAAGGACTCGTTGTCCACGTTCGGCACCGAGAAGTCTATGCCCTCCGGGCGCTTCGTGATCGCGAGGATCAGCTCCAGGGATGGCGCGTACTTGACCCTGCCGAGGGCCCTGGCGCCCGCCCCGATGTCGGGGCAGGGCTCGGTGATGTCCTTTGTCTTGCCCACGTTGAGGGCCTTGGCCCTCATGTTGACCTCGGCGTTCGAGCAGACCTGCCCCTCTATGAGCGGGCCCACGTCGTCGCCGCCCATCCTCCCGAGCGCGGACATGAGGAGCGCGGGCCGGGTCGGCCAGTAGAGGTACCCGTCCGCGCCGTACTTCGCGTTCGCGTCTAGCGTCTGCTTCCAGAGGTCGACGACTGTCTGCTTCGCCTCCGGCGTGCCGATGTTGACGAGCCCATTCCCGAGCTCCCTGGGCCCAGGGCTCAGGCGGTATCCGCGGATGTAGTTCTCGGTCGTCTCGGGATCTAGCCCCGCGATGTTCACGCCGCCGCAGTCGTAGAGCTTGCACGCGACGTTCAGGTCCCTGAGCTCGATGAAGTACTTGCTCAGGGGGATTCCCCTGGCATCCCCGAGATCCGCGAGCGCGAGCGCGATCTCCTTCCTCGTGGTCACGCCCGCCGCCGGCCCCTTGCCCTCGGTCTCCTTGACCACGTCGTCGAGCATGGCCATGAGGAGATCCCCGGACCTCGGGTCCCTGATCTCGCGCATGAGGTTCACGATCCTCGACTTCTGCGCCGGCTTGTCCACCCTCTTGTAGACGAGCATGAGGCCCGGGGCCCCGACCGACTGCTGGATGGAGCGGAGCAGCTCGTCCACCATGTCCGGGTTCGCGGTCATGACCTTGATGATGGCGTCGCCCGCGCGCTCGTCCCCGGTCATCCCCAGGGAGATGGCCGCCACCTTGACCACGTTCTTGTTCGGATCGTCGAGCAGCCTAAGGAGCGGGTCCACGACCCGTGGGTCGTTCATCTTCCCGAGGGTCGAGGCCGCGAACCAGCGCTGGCCCGCATCCTGGCTGTCCACGAGCTTTATCATCTCGTCGAGCGCCTTGGGGTCGCTGGCCGCGTAGTCGATGAGGAACTCGTCCTCCCAGCCTTCCAGCTCGCCAGTGTACCCCTCGAGGTATCCGTCCAGGAGCGGGGTGAACGCACGCTCGTCCCCGAGCTGGGCGAGGGTCCACGCGATGATGACCTTGTCGCGCGGCCCTGCAGCGGGCAGGAGCGCCGCCAGCGGCTCCCTGGCCTGCTGCGCCTCCTCGCCGCCCAGCTGCCCGATCGCCTTGATCGAGTAGCGCTTCACCTCGCCCTTGCCCCTGGCCTGCTCGATGAGGAGGGGGATGGACTCCCTGTCCTCGTCCAGCAGGAGGAGGGAGATGGCCTCCAGCTTGACGTCGTCGTACCTGCTCGTCTCGAGGACCTTCCGGACGCAGGGGGCGAACCCGGGCTTCATGTCGTCCCCGTCCATCTCCTGGGCCTTGCAGGTGTTCAGCCCCTTGAACCTCTGCATGAACTTCCACCACATGACGCCGCCCACGCCGAGCACGGCCGTGACGAAGACGAGCGAGGCGATGAGGATGACCTTGCCAACGGGCGATGGGCCCCTCTCGATCGCATCGAGATCGTGGTCGTCTGCCGCTCCGTGTGCCTCGTTCCTGGGTGGCGGAGGCTCCGGGATGTCGGGCTCGTTCTCGGGCTCTGGCTCGTTCTCGGGCTCGGGCTCGTTCTCGGGCTCTGGCTCGTTCTCGTGGACGTCGTCACCGGGCTCGCTGTCGTCGAGCTTCATCTGTATTCCTCCTTGTCCATTCCTTGATCGGTCGGGCGATGAGAGGCCTCCTCCCGGCCCTGGATCCGGGCGCGAGCAGGCCGTGATCGCACAGGAACTTCTCGATCCTCAGGTTCACCAGCTCCGGGTGCTCGAGCGGGACGAAGTGGGTCCCGCCCGGGACCATGGTCAGCTCGGCGCACGGGATGCGCCTCACCATTCGCTCCGCGACCCGCCTGGGCGTGAACGGATCCGCCTCCCCGGCGATGACGAGCACCGGGACCTTCAACGTTGTGAGGACGTCCATGGCGTCGTGCACGCCGAGCGCCCCGTAGACCGAGGTGGATGTCCTGACGTCCTGATCCCCGAACTCCCGGGCCAGCGTCAGGAACAGGGCCTCGTCCAGGCTGGGCCCGATCGCGCCCGCGCGCCGCGCGAGCATGAGCAGCCAGGGAGCTGCCGCGAGGCGCCTCAAGAACCACGACACCCCGCCCGGACGCGAGGCCAGCGTCCTCGCCGCGATCGGGAAGATCGTGCCGGTGCCCTTCCAGTTGAAGGCGGTCTCGAAGGGCCGGCCGTAGGTCCCGCATATTATGACCATGGCCCTTACAGCAGCGGGATCCAGCCTGTAGATCTCGAGGTTGACCTGCACCCCCATGGACCATCCGACGAGGATCGCGGGCACCGCGGACTCGCTCCTCAGGAGCAGGGACGCGTCCGTCGCGTGATCGGCGACGCGTATGTGTGACGGATCCGCGGGCACGTCCGACTTGTAGAGCCCCCGGTAGTCCCAGGAGATCATGCGGAACCTGTCGGCGAGGAAGGCCCGCAGGTGACGCCAGGCCTGCCAGGATCCCATGAAGCCGTTGGAGAGGAGCATGGGCGACCCCGCCCCGACCTCGTGCCAGGCGATGGCGGTGCCGTCATGGCTCTCGGATCGCTTGTTGGCGACGGCTTGATCCGTCGGATCGACACAATACGCACGTAGACGGGGGCCGATCAAGCTCGATCGCGATGTCGCCGCCCTGCGGTTTCGTGGTAGAAACGGCAGGATGCGCCCGGAGTTCCCGATCGTCTGCGCGGCTCTGATGGCCGCATGCGTCCCGGATTACCACCCGGACGCGGATTCCGGCACCGACTGGTCCGGGGAGGCGACGACCTGCGATCCGCCGCTCCCGGTCCTGCCGGACGAGGTGGTCCCCCTCAGGACCATCACCGGGTACGATCACGGCGCGGGCGTGAGCGGCGACGTCGGCGTTATACACCACGAGGCCTTCGTGGTGGACGGCCCGGAGAGCTTCACCATGCTGAGCTTCCAGGATTTCCGCGGCCCGGATGCTGTGAGGGCAGCCGGCTGCTGCGTGATATGGACCGATCCCGAGTGCGGGGACCCGGAGACCGATCCCCGGTGCGAGGACCCCGAGTGCATTCCGGAGATCATCCCGGTGGAGAGCTACGTGGACCTTCCAGTGGCCGTCCTCTTCCTGATCGGGTGCCCCTACGAGAGCATGGGAGGGTGCGAGAGGCAGTTCCTGGCGGTCTCGGGCACCGCCACCTTCCTCGACTTCGAGAAGCCGGACGATTCCTGGCACCTCGACACCCTGGACGGGCTGGGAGTGAGGCTGGATTCCCTGGTGCTCCGCGAGGTCGAGATCGATCCCATCGGATTCGATTCGGTATTCACCTGCGCGAACTGCTCCCAGAGCATCTCGCTGGGCCCCTACGAGTTCTCGTACGTCTCGGGCTGACTCGAGGCCTGCGGCGCCTCAGAACCTGGTCGTCACGGCGAGGAAGGTGAGCTTGTCGTTCATCTTGCGCAGGCGAGAGGCCAGGACCCGGCAGAACTCCCACAGGATCTCGTACGCGAGCTGCTGGTTGAGCATCAGGAGCTCCTCGAAGTCCGCCCTCATTATCGAGAGGAGCACGCAGGATTCGTGGACTATCGCGTCGGCGCTGCGCGGCCCCTCGTCGATCAGGGCCAGCTCGCCGAAGTACTGGCCGCCCTCCAGGATGTCGAGGGCCTCCTCGCCCATGCCAACGATCTGGCGCCCGACCCTGACCTTGCCCTCCACGACGATGTAGAACTTGTCGCCGGGATCCCCCTCGGCGAAGAGCTTGGTGCCTCCCCTGTGCTTCTCCAGCTTCGAGATTGTGGCCACGGAGGCCAGCTTCTCGCGGCTCAGCTGCGAGAACGGTGCTACCCTCGCCAGGAACTCCACCTTGAGGGTCTGCTCGTCCATCTCCGTGCTCATGCGATGGTCTCCAGGTAGCGCTGTGCGTCCAGCGCGGCCATGCACCCAGTGCCGGCGGCAGTGACCGCCTGCTTGTAGACCCGGTCCTGGACGTCGCCGCACGCGAACACGCCCTCGACGCTCGTCCGCGTGCTCCCGGGACCCGTCACGACGTATCCCGCGTCGTCCAGCTCGATCTTCCCCTCGAGGATCGCGGTGTTGGGCGCGTGGCCCACGGCCACGAACATGCCGTCGCCTTCCAGCGTCCTCTCCTTCCCCGACGCCACCTCCCTGAGGACCACGCCGCGGAATAGCCCGTCGTCCGTCGCCACGAGCCGCACCGGCACCTGCCCCAGCTCGAGCCGCACGTTCGGGCGGTTCCTCGCGCGCTCGACCATGTACGAGGACGCCCGGAACTCCGACCTCCTGTGGATTATGGTCACGCTCTTGCAGATGCCGGCCAGGTAGCCCGCCTCCTCCATGGCCGAGTCCCCGCCTCCCACCACGAAGACGTCCCGGCCGCGGAAGAAGAAGCCGTCGCAGGTCGCGCACGCGCTTACCCCGCGACCCTTGAGTTCCTCCTCGCCCGGGATGCCGAGGTAGCGTGCCGACGCCCCTGTCGAGATGATCATGGCCGGAGCTGCCCAGGAATCCCCCCCCGCGGTGGCCCTGTGGCTTCGCGGGGACGGATCGATCGCCGTGACCTCTCCCTGAACGATGGTCGTGCCGAACCGCTCCGCCTGCTTGCGGATCAGGTCCATGAGCTCCGGTCCCTGGACCCCGGCCGGGAAGCCCGGGAAGTTCTCGACCTCGGTGGTTATGGTGAGCTGACCACCGGGCTGGAGCCCCTCGATCAGGATCGGCCGCAGGTTCGCCCTCGCGGCGTAGATCGCGGCCGTGAGCCCGGCCGGGCCGGAGCCCACGATGATGACTTTGTGGTCCATATCCTCGCGGTATATAATGACGGACCGGGTTTTGCAACTTCGCGTGGATTGGATGCCGCGGATCGAGATCGAGCTGGTGGAGCAGGAAGGTCCGGACCGGGTGGCCGGGTCCGTTGCCGGGGGTCCATGGCGCGTGGCCGTGAGATCCGGTGGCCTCCTCCTCCTGGAGAGCGGGTTCGGCGACCAGGGAGGCGGAGTCCATCTCTGCGGCCGGATCCACCGCGAGGGCAGCATAATGGACATCGTGGGATGCATCTCCACGTCCAGGTGGACCGGCACGCTCACGGTCGTAGGCGGTCGTGCGCGCAGGGAGCTCAGCTTCGTGAGCGGGGCCCTCAGGATGGCGGGCTCCACCGTTGGCTCGGACAGGCTGGGAGAGGTCATGCGCCGCAAGGGGCGGATCACGCAGGCAGAGCTCGACGAGGCGCTCGGCGAGGTGGGCCCCGAACGACGCCTGGGCAGGGTCCTCGTGTCGAAGGGGGCGGCCACCCCCGGCGAGGTCTTCGACATGCTGCATCGGCAGGTCGAGGAGATCTTCTTCTCCACCGTGGCCGTGCGCGAGGGGTTCTTCGTCTTCGACCCCGAGCTCGACCTCGACAAGCTGCCGGCGTCGATCTCGCTCGACGTGAACCGGCTCCTGCTCGAGGGCGCCCGCAGGATCGACGAACTCGCCATGTTCCGCAGGCTCATCCCCGGGATGAACATCGTGCTCCAGCGCAAGACGCGCTCGTTCCCGCCGCGCGCCGAGGGCGTGGGCGAGAAGTTCCTGGCGCGGTGCGACGGCAGGCGCACGCTCTCCGAGGTCGCGGGCGAGATAGGCCTCGCGGAGTACGACGCCGTGAGGCTGGCGCACGGCTTCCTGGTCGACGGCGCGCTGGAGGTCATACCGACCGAGGCCACGCGGGACGAGTCGATCCGCTTCCTGGTCGACCGCTACAACGAGATCGTGGACACCGTCGTATCGGCCGTGTCCGCGACCGGGGATGCCGGGTCCTTCATCGAGGAGGTCCGGTCGTTCCCCATGAGCCCTGGAGCGTTCGAGGACTCGACGCGCCGCCTCCTCCTCGAGCGTGGCGGCCACCTCCTGGCCGAGAACGTCGCGACCATCCTTCGCGATGCCCGGGTCCCGGACAGGATGGGCCATCTCGTCCAGATCCTGACGCAGTACCTCTTCTTCGTGCTCTTCTGCGCCGACACCAGGCTGTCCAGGGAAGAGCACCGGAGAGTGGGGGCCCACGTTCACGCCATGCTCCAGAAGATTGGTTCATGACCGGCCTCAGGCTCCAGATAGTGGCCAGCCTCCTCCTCGTGACCGTGATCCTGAACGGCCTCCTGGGCCTCGTCCTTCTCCGCGTGGAGGCCGCGGCCCTGTCCGGATCCATGGGCGGCCAGATAGAGACGATCCAGGACGCCGCGGGCGGGAGCATCGGATCGCTGGTCGCGGGCGGCGCCTCGCGAGGGCAGCTGGACGAGATGGCGCGGCACTGGCTCGAGACCGGATCCATCGACGGCCTGTGGGTGTTCGACGGCTCCGGGCGCGAGGTCGTTGCCTGGAGGCGCGAC
>CAZGVR010000080.1:1944-2348 GCA_964528945.1 uncultured Myxococcales bacterium | reverse complement strand
GGGTGGAGCGGCGTCTCGGTCGAGCCGGTGCTGCCCGTCGCGTCGAGGACGAGCGGCCTCGCGGCGAGCGGCGCGGGTTCCCGGGACTCGCGCTTCCTGCAGGTGCCGGCCGGCCGCGGCCGCGGGTGCGTGGTGGTCGGGACGGACGTGAACCGGCTGCTCGCGCCCGTGAGGAGCATCCGGGGATTCGTCATCCTCTACGTCGGGCTGCACGCGATCGCGATCCTTGCCCTCTCCTACGCGATCATCACCCTGTCGATCGTCAGGCCGATCGAGCGGCTGCGGGGCGTGGCCGTGAGGCTCGGCGATGGACGCTTCGACGTCGATCCAGAGGTGGCTGGTGGCGCCAAGGAGGTGCGCGAGCTGTCGCGGGCGCTCGCGCAGACGGCGAGGAAGCTCGAGGC
>CAZGVR010000080.1:0-1934 GCA_964528945.1 uncultured Myxococcales bacterium | reverse complement strand
CTCGAGGCGCAGCGGGTGTCGCTCGGGTCCCACATCCGCGACCTGGAGGAGGCCCAGAGGGAGATCCGATCGCGGGAGGATACCATCGTGAGGGGCGAGAAGCTCGCCTCCGTCGGCCGTCTCGCGGCGGGCGTGGCCCACGAGATCGGGAACCCCCTCGCCGTCATCCTCGGCTTCCTCGAGATCCTGGCGGCCGGCGGCATCCCGGAGGGGGAGCGGGCCGAGGTCATCTCCCGCATGCAGGGAGAGGCCGAGCGGATGAACAGGATCGTGAAGGACCTCTTGTCCTACGCCCGGCCCGGCACCACGCCTCCGGCCGCAATGAGCATCCGGGATCCTCTCGACCAGGCCCTGTCCGTGCTCGGGCCGCAGAAGATCATGCGGCGCATCGAGGTCGTCCTCGATGTGGAGCCCGATCTGCCATCGGTCGAGGCAACGCCGGATCGCCTGTCGCAGGTGTTCCTGAACCTCCTGATGAACGCCGCCGAGGCCATGGTCGGGGAGGGCAAGCTGCGGATCGCCATCGTGCACGACAGGGAGGCCCGCGAGGTCGTCGCTAGGATGGAGGACGACGGGCCCGGGGTCGACCAGTCCATACTTCCCGTCATCTTCGAGCCGTTCGTGACCACGAAGCCCGAGTCCCAGGGCACCGGCCTCGGCCTCGCGGTCTGCCACAACATCGTGTCGGGCTTCGGGGGGTCGATAACCGCGAGGAACCTCGAGGGGGGCGGTGCGGCGTTCGAGATCCGGCTCCCGGCCGTGACGCCCGAGGTTCCCGTGCCCGGGGGCCATGCATGAGGACGGGGGCCTGGTCCTCCTTCCTGTGCCTGGCCCTGATCTCGTGCGGTACTGCCTCCCGGCCGCCAGGCGAGCCAATCCCGACCCTTCCGGACGGTTCGTGCACGGCACCTCTCCCTCTCCAGCCCGGGATCGCGCTGGCCGGTACGACCCAGGGCAGGACCAAGGTGCTGGCGGCGAGCTGCGGCGCAGGAGGGCTCGGCCCGGAGGTCGTCCACTCGATCGTCCTCGACAGGCCGTCCAGGATCCTGGTCGAGCTGGAGACGAAATCCCACGACGGCGCCGTGCACGTGCGCTCCGCATGCGGGCAGGAGGCCGACGTCGCGTGCAACGAGGATTCGGGCGGCCCCGGGCGATCCCTGCTCTGGACCCACCTCGTCGCCGGCACCTGGCTCGTGGTCGCGGACGGATCCATGCCCGACGACGAGGGCCCCTACTCGCTGGTCGTGTACGTGCACGAGGACGGCGCGAAGGGACCGGCGAACGACTCGTGCGCTGGTGCCTCGACCATCGTCGCGGGTGCCGCCCCCTACGGGGACGCGGCGGTCTCGGACACTACCTTCTTCGCAAGGGACGACGCGTGGGCGCCCTGCTCGTCCTCGCCGGGCGGCCCCGACGTCTTCTACAGGATGGACCTGGCGAGCGAGGCCCTGGTAACGGTCGCTGCCACCCTGTCGGATTTCCAGTTCCCGGTGGTCGCGGTTGCCGGCGGCTGCGCCGGGGACTGGTCCGCGTGCGGCCTCGGTTCGGTGACCGCGCGCATGCCCGCGGGAAGCATGACGATCCTCGTGGACAGCCTGGGAGCCGATCTCCTTGGAGGGTTCGAGCTTTCCGTCACGCTCTCGAATCCCGGATGACCTCGTCCGTCCAAGCATTCGTGCGGGCGGCCGGCGTACCGTCCGGACCGGATCTCGACAATCGCGCCGCGATCTGGTACGCAGCCGCGCGATCGGAGAAGGGAGCAGCAATGAGACAGATCATGCGTGTCGTCCCGGTGCTCGCAGTCGGCCTGGCCATCATGGTTCCCCGCGGTGCACGCGCCGAGGAGGCGTAGATCTCGGTGGTCGCCGTATCATTAAAAAAAAAAGAAAATGAAGAAGGCACGAAGGCCAAGGAGCAGCTGGCGGCCAACTACG
>CAZGVR010000079.1:8833-11118 GCA_964528945.1 uncultured Myxococcales bacterium | reverse complement strand
GTCCCAGGTCGTCCGCGACGTGCGGCTCGCGAGGAAGAGCACGGCCCGCGCCGAGCGCATGACCCTCCTCTTCACGGACCTGAAGGGCTTCTCGACCATGTGCGGCAACATGACCGCGCCCGAGGTGGTCGACCTTCTCAACGCGTACTTCGACGCGATGCTCCCCCCGATCCGCGACAACGGCGGGGACGTGGACAAGTTCATCGGCGACGCGATCATGGCCCGGTTCCGCGAGCCCGAGGAGGGCACCGGCGGCGACCCCAGTCCCTGCCGCGCGGTGCGCGCGGCCCTCGCCATGCAGGAGGCCCTGATCCTCTTCAACGAGACGAAGCCGGACAACCGCAAGCTGCACATGAGGATCGGGGTGAACACGGGCGAGGTCGTGATCGGGGCGATCGGCGCGTCGTCCCGCCGGGACTTCACGACCATCGGGGACAACGTGAATCGCGCCCAGCGGCTCGAATCGAACGCACGCGTGGACGGGGTGCTGGTGTCCGAGTTCACCTACGAGCTCATCAAGGACCGGATCGTGGCGGAGCGGCGACCGGAGAAGATCTCCCTCAAGGGAATCGGCGAGCCCATCTGGGCCTACGACGTCGTGGGGCTGAAGAAAGGCTGACGCTTGAGCTCGAACGGAAAGATCCGCGTCCTCGTAGTGGACGACTCCCTGATCACGACGCAGGTCATCACCAGGATCCTCGAGTCCGACCCGCAGTTCCAGGTCGTGGGCAAGGCGCACGACGGCGAGGCGGCCTTGAGGGAGGTGGAGCGCCTGCAGCCGGACGTCGTGACGATGGACATCAACATGCCCGGCATGGACGGGCTCCAGGCCACCCGGGCGATCGTGCGCAGGCACGGGACCCCGATAGTCATCGTGAGCGCATGGGCCTCTGCCAACTCGGTCGCCATCCAGACGCTCCAGGCGCTGATGAGCGGCGCCATCGAGTCCGTGCAGAAGCCGTCGGGAGAGATAGGCCTCGACCTCGATCTGGTGGCGGCCGAGATGATCGCGAAGGTGAAGGCCGCCTCGCGCGCCCGGCCCTGGACGTCCGGTTCCGTGTCGCGTCCCCCGCCAGCTCCGAGGACCAGCGAGATGCGCGTGCCCGGCGACACCACCCGCTGGACGTCCATGACCACGACCCCGCTGCGACTGGTCGCGATCGGCGTCTCCACCGGCGGGCCGTCGACGCTGGAGCGTTTCCTCCCGAAGCTCCCGGCCGACTACCCGGTGCCGATCCTCCTCGTGATCCACATGCCGGCGGTGTTCATCCCGATCCTGGCCTCCACGCTGAACGACGCCTGCAAGCTCCGAGTGACGGTCGCCGCGGAAGGGGAGGCGGCGCTCCAGGGCCGCGTCTACATCGGCCCCGGCGACATCCACATGGAGATCACCCCCGACCTCCGGGTCAGGCTCAAGCAGGGACCCCCCGTGAACGGCTGCGTCCCGTCCGTGGACGTGCTGTTCGATTCGGTGGCCCGGACATCGGGCGGCAGGGCTCTGGGGCTGGTCCTCACCGGCATGGGCCGCGACGGGGCCAAGGGCCTCGGCGAGATGCGGCGCCACGGGTGCTTGACCGCCGCGCAGGACGAGAAGTCCGCCGTCGTCTACGGGATGCCGAGGGCGGCGATGTCGTCCGGCGCGGCCGCTTACGAGGTCCCGCTCGACGAGATGGACCGCTTCCTGCTGCGCGCGATCGGGAGGTGACCGTGCAGGGCCACCGCATCGACGGAGCCGAGCGCGCGCGGCGTCTCGAGCGTGCCCGCAGGCGCTGCTTCTTCCTGGACCTCGCAGACGCCGGGGCCTCGCTCGGCCGGGCCAACATGCCCTTCGGCATCGCCAAGATCCACTGGCTGCAGGAGCTGCTGGGCGTCGATCCCGACGCATCCTACGTCTCCACGCCCGACTCGACCGTCACGCGCAACCTGGAACGCTGGGCCTCCGGCTTCGGCTATGGCGGCGCGGTGGAGTGGTCGGGCGAGCACGTCCCCCTGGAGCTGAAGCCCAACTGCTGCGGCATGCTCGTGGTCGGCATGGACGAGCTCCCTCCTCCGGACGAGCTCGCACGTCGCGTCGCACGTCTCTCCGAGACGACCATCCCGGTGGAAGGGGTGCAGGCCCACTGGGACATGCACAAGGGCAACCACTTCCTGAACGTCTACCGGGTCCAGGATCCGTCCGTGACCTCAGGCCACCCCTTCGTCGCCATCATGCACTCCTCTGGCAGCGAGCTGCGCGGCCCCGGCCCGCACGGTCCAGGCCTGTACATGAGTTCGGCCGGCGGCGA
>CAZGVR010000079.1:3431-8823 GCA_964528945.1 uncultured Myxococcales bacterium | reverse complement strand
CCGCGGCCGACGTGGACTACGCGCGCCACGTGGAGGGCTTCGCCGCCGAGCGCCGCGCCGCCTATGCATGCAGGATCTTCGGCGAGGACGTCCACGTGCTCTTCAACGAGATGCACCAGGGAATGGACGGCCCGCACCGCATGCTGCTCGGCTGCTACAGGACGGGCCGCCCCGGCCCTCAATGGGTGCCGGTCACGCTGAGCGGCGACCTGCCCGCCTACCTCGTCTCACCGCTCGAGGTGTACTCGCCGGCGACGCTCGCGCGCGAGGGGCTCGCTGAGCGCGCCGCCGAGGAGGGCTGCCTCCCCCGGCTGCTCGGCGCATCCCTCCTGCCCCACGGCGGCGGCTACCACTACCCGGACCTCACGGGCGTCCCCGTGGAGGTGGACGACCCGGGGCCGGACGGCCCGAGGCGGTTCCGCGTGCCCGGCCGGACCGGCTGGTTCCGGGACGTGCGCGACCTCCCGTACACATACAGGGGCGAGGAGGTGATCCGCCGCATCGAAGATCTCGGCGCGGGCCGTGTGGCATCCAGGCTGGAGGTCGTCCACCGCCTTGAGGGCTGATCCGGAATCGCCTCCCGCGCCGCCGGCGCAACACCGCCGCGGGGAGCCGATCGCCCTTCGCGTCGCGGCGCTGTGCGTCCTGTACGCGCTGGTCACCGCCATGATCCGCTGCGCTGAGGGCCCGTCGCTGGCCCTCTTCCTCCACAGGCTCGGCGCGGAAAGCCTGCCGTGGGGATTCCTGGCGGTCGCCCTCGTGGACATTCCCCTCGCCTTCGTCTACATGCGGATCTCGAGCGGTGTCTCCTCGCGACTGCTCCTCTCGGCCCTCGCGGGCGCGCTCGCCATGATGCTCCTCGCGGGTCGCATCATCTCGGCGGCCGACGAGGGCGCGGGCCTCTTCCTGTCCTGGCTCTCCGTCACGAGCCTCGGCACCTTCATCACGATCCAGTGGGGCGTCATGGTCCTGGACTTCTTCACCGTCGAGGAGTCCCGGCGGGCCTTCCCCGTCATCTACGCCGGCGCGCACCTCGGGAACGTCGCGGCCGGCCTCGTGCTGCGCCACCTTGCGCGTCCCGTGGGCTCGCTCGACCTCCTTGTGGCCGCGCCCGCGAGCGCCGGCGCCCTGGCGATCCTGGTCTCCCTGGTCGCGGCCCGGATCCCGGAGGGCCGGTCGGTGCGCCGCGGCGCGCCCATGCCGGCGGGCGGTGGAGCCTCCCCGTGGCACGGCCTGGGCAAGCTCGGGCTGCTCGCGGAATCGCCCCTCCTCCGCACGATCGCGGCCTCGACCGCGCTCATGGTCCTGCTCAGGCTCTCCGCACGCTACTGCTACGGCTCGACCTTCGAGGGCGAGCTCGGCCACGCGGACGAGATCACGCGATTCCTGGGCACCTACACCATCGCGGCGGGAGTCATCGGCCTGATCCTCCAGGTCGTGGCCACGCCGCCCCTCCTGCGCTGGCTTGGCATCGGGCACGTGAACACCGGCTGGGGGCTCGCCGTGGTCGCGTCCTTCCTCGGGTCTGCCGTGGCCCCTGGCCTGTGGTCGTCGGCGGGGTTGCGCTTCGCGGACCAGGACCTGAAGGCGGCGATCAAGACCCCCATTTCGTCGATGTTCTACGAGGGCATCCGGGGCTCCCGCCAGGCAGACGCGCGAGCCATCATTCTGGGGGTCGTCTCCCCCCTGTCTTCCGTCGGGTCGAGCCTCCTGCTGCTCGCAGTCACGTCGGCCAACGTGTCCGCGTTCTGGATCGCGGTGTCGGGCATGGCGATCTCGATCCCTTTCGTCGTGCTCTCGCACGTGCAGGGGAAGTCGTACCGTCGCGCCCTCGAGGATCGCCTCCTCGACTGGCACAGGCAGGCCACCGGGCGTCCCGACGCCAGGCTCGACGAGGCTGTCCAGGCGGCCCTCGAGCACGGTGATCGCCGGATCGCGGACATCGCGCGCACGATCTCCAGTCGCCGCTGAACCCGCAGGCGGCCGTTCGTTTTCTGGAGACTCCGAGAATCCTGCCCTAGATTGGCGCCATGCAGGATCGCCCGCAGGATCGCAGGGGGAGGATCCGCCTCTCGCTGGTTCCCAGGCACAAGGCCGGGGATCTCACTGGGGGGGAGGCCTCCCGCATCCGGCTCGACCTCGCCGCAGACCGGGCGACCGGCATGTGGGAGATCTATGCGGGTGGCCGAGTGCTGAGGCTCGCGCTGCGATCGGGCGCTCCGATCCACGCGTTCCCGGGCCGCACGCCCTGGCTCCTGTGCGACGTCATGGAGCGGATACGCGTTCCGCTGCAGTGCGACCCTTCCGAGGCGCGGCGCATAGTGGCCCTCGGGTCCGGCCTCGCGGGCCGCAGCCTCGTGCTCGCTGGTGCCGCCTCGCTCGACGGCATCGAGGCCGCGCTCAGGGAGCAGATCCGCCTGCGGGCCTCGGAGATCCTCTCCGCGCCCGGTGGACGCTTCCGCTTCTTCGCCGGCGGGAGCCACCTCTCCGGATTCCCTCGCCAGCCGGACCGGTGGCGCGCGGCAGAACTCGTGGCATCGATCTCAGGCGGCCCTTCCACGGGCGGTCCGGCCCGAGCCAACGAAGACCTGCACACCATCCTGGCGCGCTTCTGCCGCGACTGCGACCCGGTCGAGGCGCTCGGCCTGCCTCCGGGCGCGGGCCCGGACGAGGTCCGCGCCGCCTTCCGCAGGCTCGCGCTCGTGCACCATCCCGACCGGGTCGTGGCCACCGAGCCGCGCGTCCGGGTGCTGCTCCACCGCCGCATCTTCGAGGCCGCGGAGCGCGCGTACCGCATCGCGGCCGCCTGAGGATCAGCCGTACCTGAGCTGGACGCCGAACCCGCCGCCAGGGTAGTTCCAGTCGAGGTCGTTGGGGCATACCGCCAGGCACGTGCCGCACTCGAGGCACCCGGCATGCTCGAGCCTGACTTCCCCGGACCCGGGATCGAGCGTGTAGAGCCTTGCCGGACAGCAGTGCAGGCAAGGGCGCGCGGCGCAGGCGCGGCACTTGTCCTGGCGGATCCTTATGTGCGGCTCTGCCTGCGGCTTGATCGCATCCCTTGCGAGCTTCTCGTCGACCGTGAGCTTATTCACGCCCTGCCGCCTCTCACAGCTTCCTCGCGGCCAGGAAGTCCTCGAGCCCGTCCCATGTCATGAACGCCTTCCTCGCGCGGGCCGCCGCGTCCGGGTACAGCCGCTCCTTGCCGTCCGGTCCGATGCCGAACACGCCTTCCATGATGTCGCAGACCGCCTGCGGGTAATACCCGTGGATCCTTGCCCGGCCGAGGAAGCCGTGCGCTGCCGCGTGCCTCTCGAGGTCCCTGCCGACGAAGTTTACGGCAACGAGGGCATCGTAGGCGGAGAGCGAGGCCGCTGACCAGTCGCCCCGCCTCTTGGCCTCCAGGCACGCCCTGCCTGCCATGACGCCGGAGGCGATCGCGAGATCCATCCCGCGCACGGTCACGCCGTGGTTCAGGACCAGGCCTGCCGCGTCGCCCACCAGGAGGAGCCCGTCAGCGACCCTCCTGGGCAGCGAGGCCGCGGGCAGCTCGGGCACGAGGTGGGCGGAGTACTCTACGACCTCTCCACCCCGAACCAGGGGGCGGATCTCGGGACGCTCCCTGAAGGCATCCATGATGGCGTGGGAGCCGGCGGCGTCCGCCTTTCTCGCCGCCATGTCCTCGACGCCGAGGACCACGCCGAGCGAGATCGAGTCCCTGTTCGTGTACACGAAGGCGCCGCCCGTGAGGCCTGCCGACACGGCGCCCACGAGGAGCCTCGCGCACCCCTCGCCAGGGAGCAGCGAGAAGCGGTCCTCTATCTTCTCCGGATCGAGGGCAACGACCTCCTTCACGCCGAGCGCGTACCCGACGGGCCCGAGCGGCGGGAGCAGCCCTGCCTCGCGGCCCAGGAGCGAGATCACTCCGTCGGCCGCCACCACGACGTCCGCCGGGATCTCCTCGTCGCCCGCCTTGACCCCGGTCACTCGCCCGCCTTCGCGCATGAGCCCTGTCACGACCGTCTGCGGCACGACCGTGACGCCGGCCTCCTCGGCCTTGCCAGCCATCCACCTGTCCAGCCTGGACCGGAGCACGGTGAACGACGGGGGGGGGTCTCGCCGCTGCGACTCACCCGTGAAGGAGACGTCGACGGACGACGCGGCCCCCACGAGCGTGAGCGTCTCGCGGGTGACCGCCCGCTCGAGCGGCGCCCCCTCCCAGAAGCCGTCGGGGAGAAACGACCGGATCGGATCCATGTAGAGCCGGCCGCCGGTCACGTTCTTCGCGCCCGGGTGGTCGCCGCGCTCGAGAACGAGGACGCTCATCCCGCCGGCCGCGGCCTCTCGGGCGCAGGCCAGCCCGGCGAGTCCGCCTCCGACGACGACCATCTCTATCCTCTCGACGTCGGCTCCCAAGCCCTGTGCCTCCGGAAATACTCCCAGTTTACGGGGAACGGCCGTGGTACGGAAGACGATATGGACGACCATGAGCGGTCGAGAACAATCCGGGACATGTCGGCACGTCCAGATATGCTATCATAATGATATGCCAGCACTTCACATCCGCAACGTGGACGATGCGGTCGTGGCCGCGCTCAAGGAGAGGGCCCGCAGGAACAACCGCAGCCTCGAGGGCGAGCTGCGGGAGATCCTACGGGACGCGGCCTGCCCGAGGGGATCGGCCGGCAAGAGGGCGAAAGCGAGGCATCGTCCGGAGCTGAGGCTCGAGACCGTCGCGGTCGCGACGGCCTCAGGGTACGGCCGGGAGGAGATCTACCGTGAAGACGACCGGTGACTCGCGGCTCGTGGACACATGCGTGCTCCTGGACGCGACCAACTCGCTGCGCCCGCGCCACTGGGCATCGACTGCACTCCTCGAGACCGACCCGCGCCTCGTCATGAGCGCCCAGGTCGCGCGCGAGTACCTGGTCGTCGCCACGAGGCCGACATTCTCGAACGGACTCGGAATGGAAACCACGCTTGCCCTGGAGAACCTGGCGCGCATCCGCCGCCTGGTCCGCCTGCTCCCCGAGGAGCGCCCGGTCCTCCCGGCCTTCCTGGCCATGGTCCGCGCCACCCCCTGCTCGGGCAAGACCCTTCACGACGCTTTCCTGGTCGCGACCATGAAGGTCCACGGCGTGCGCACGCTCGTCACGTGCAACCCGTCCGACTTCGCCAGGTTCGGCGACGCGATCGCGGTCGTGCAACCGTGACCCAGCACGCGACTCGAGCGGTCACCTCCGTCGCCGCGCACGACCTTCGTGTTTCCCGGAGGTCAGGCGCCCAGCTCGGCCATGAGCGCAGGGATGATCTGGAGCGCGTCCGCCACCACGCCGTGGTCCGCGTGGCCGAAGAACAGGGCGTTGGGATCCCTGTTGACGACGACCACGGT
>CAZGVR010000079.1:0-3421 GCA_964528945.1 uncultured Myxococcales bacterium | reverse complement strand
CGCTCATGCCCATCACGTGGTGCACGGCTCCGAAGATGCCGAACGCGACGTAGAGACGAGGCGCCACCGTGTTCCCGCTCTTCCCGACCTGCTCGGACGCGTCTCGCCACCCGGCGTCCACTACCGACCGGGACGCGCCGACCGCCGCTCCCACCCTGTCCGCGAGCCGTGAAAGCAGGGCGAAGCCCTCGGGCCCACCCATCCCGCGCCCTCCGGACAGCACGACCTCGGCCTCTGTGACCGGCACCCGGCCTCCCGCAGTGTCCACGAACGCGGTGACCCGGGTCCTCGTGGACGCGACCTCGGCCGAAGGGTCCACGGATTCCACGCGGCCAGCGCTCCCGGGCTCCGTCCACCGGAACACGCCTGCCCTGGCAGTGATCACCGCCGGCCCGCCGCCCTCGAGCGCCACGCGGGCGAATGCCTTGCCGCCCAGGACCGGCCGCTCCGCAACCAGCCCTCCGTCCTGTCCCATCTCGAGCGCGATCACATCAGCCGCGAAGGGCGCGCCGAGCCGGGCCGCGAGGCGGGCCGCGAGATCGCGGCCCGTGGGCGTTGCAGGGGCCACGACCAGCGTGGCACCCCTCTCCCTCGCGATGCGGGCGACCAGGGAGACGTGCGCATCGGCCGAGTAGCTCTCGAGCGCCTCGTGCGCGGCAGCGAGGACCACTCCTCCGAACCGCGCCATGGCCGCGGCCGCCCCGGACGGGTCCCTGCCCGTGACGAGCGCCACGGTCTCCATGCCCAGCTCACGGGCCATTCCGACGGCCTCCACGCACGCGCGCCTCGGCACGCCTCTCATCGCCTCCACGATCACGATCGCAACCTTGCTCATGGCCGGCCTCCGGAGAACGACCTCAGGATCTCGGCCAGCGCCCTTGCCTTTTCCGCGACCTCGCCCTCTATCATCTTCACGGCCGGCCGACCCGCAGGCAGGCGATGCCCCAGGATCCGCGCTCGCGCCGCAACGTCCGCGGCCCGGATCCCTAGCCCTGCCAGATCCCGCTTCTCGATCTTCGCCTTCGAGGCCTTCATGACCTGCATGACCTTGGGCACGCGCGGATCCGCGAGCCCCTTCATTGCCGTGAACAGCGCGGGCAGCGCTCCCTCCACGGTCTCGCGCCCTCCCTCGACGAGCCTCTCGGCGCGGAACGCCATGCCCGCCGTGATCTCGAGCTTCACGATCCCTGCGACGTGAGGCCAATCGAGCCTCTCCGCGACCGCCGGCCCAACGAGGCCCTGCTCGTCGTCCAGCGCGGCCTTCCCGGCCATCACGACCTCGGCGCCGAGCGAGGCCACGCACGCCGCCAGCGCTCGAGCGATCCCCAGCCCGTCCGCGGCCGCGAGCGCCGGGTCCTCTATCTGCACTGCCGCGTCCGCGCCCATTGCGAGTGCGCGCCTCAAGGCGTCGGTCTGCCTGCCGCCGCCCGCTGCCACCGCGGTCACGCTCCCGCCGTGCGCCTCCCTCAGCCGGATCGCCTGCTCGATCGCGATCTCGTCGAAGAAGCCCGTGACCCACCTGTCCTCGATCTCGAGGCCGCCTCCCGCTCCCACCTTCACCAGCGCCTCGGGATCGGGAACCTGCTTCACGAGCACGCAGATCTTCATGCAGCGCCTCCACGCGTGAACCAGGATATTCGACCGATCGGCCGGTCCGGGTCAATGCTCGGCACGCAGGGCCAGACAGTTGTCCCCGTTGAAACCAGGGTTCTGCCAGGCTACACATGACGACGGGGCCGGAGAGGAAGACATGGGATCACGAGCATCGATGGCGGCGGCGCTCGGAGCCGCCCTGGCCGCCGCCGGCTGCGGTGGCGGGGGTGGCGGCGGGGACCAGGACGCGGGCACGGACACGTGGGTCCAGCCCGACACGTCCGCGGACACGTGGGACGACACCCGGGGCGACACTGCGGCCGACACGGACGGCGGCACTCCGGGGGATGTCCAGGGCGACGCTCCCTCGTGCGTCTTCGAGGACTGCTTCGTCCGCTACGTGGTGGACGACGGGATAGACGGGCCGGCCTACGTGGCCGTCGCCGACGTTGACGGGGACGGGCAGCTGGACCTCGTGGTGTCCAGCTTCGGCGGCATGGCCTTCCCCCTTCCCGCGGGCCAGGTGCGGCTATACGAGTTCGACGTGTCGCTGGCGATCTGGAGCTGGACCGCGATCGCGGGACCGGACCAGGGCATCGAGTTCCCCAACTGGATCTCGACGCACGACGTGGACGGCGACTCGGACCTCGACGTGATCGTGCCGGCAGGCTTCCTCGCGTGCACCATGGGCGGTATGGGTGCGGCCTGCGGCGGGCTCTCCTGGTTCGAGCAGGACGCGGGCTCGTGGGCGCGGCACGACATCGTGACGGCTGGATCCCCTCTCTTCTACCACCACGCCGAGATCGCGGACCTGGACGGCGACGGGATCGACGATCTCCTGACCGTGGGCGAGGAGCAGGGCGCCACGTTCCCCGCGACGCCCGATCGCGCGGTCGTCCAGCTCTTCCGCGGCGCGATCTCCGAGACCAGGTTCGAGACCACCCCCCTGGATCTCGGCCTGGGGCTCGGATCCGTGCCCGTCCTCAGGGACATGGACGGCGATCTCGACCTGGACATCGCCAGCGCCGAGTACTTCGTGGACGGCGGATCCTTCGCATGGATGGAGCAGGTCGCCCCGCCGACGTACGCGGACCCCGGCTCGTGGACCCGCTGGGCCATCGCGGGCGACGTGGGGCCGTCCGTCATGCTCGCCTTCGTGCCGGACCTGCACGGGGACGGCGTGGACGCGCCGATCGGGTCCAACCACGTGAACGAGCTCAGCGACGGCATCGAGTCGGCCGTGTTCGAGTTCGAGGTCCCGGCCGACCCGCGGCTCGCATGGCCCAAGTGGCCGATCTCGACCGGCATCGTGTCCGTGGCCGGCACGGCGTTCGCCCCGATGGCCGCGCCCGGCATCTTCGGCTGGGGCGACGTGGACGGCGACGGCGACGTGGACCTCGCGGTGTCCGGCGACGGGGACAAGCGCATCTTCGTCATCGAGCAGATCGCCGGCGGGAGCTTCGTGACCCACGTAATCGAGGAGGGGGTCGGCCAGGCTGGCGGCATGCAGGTGACCGACCTCGACAGGGACGGGAGGGCGGAGATCGTGGCGACCGTCTACGAGAACGACGCGGTCTACGTCTACGAGTACTCGCCGTGACGGTCGTCATGAGGATCGACACGCGCGGTATCGCAATCCTCGCCGCGGTCGCGTGCGGCTGCGGCGGGGGGAACGCGAGTCCGGACACCGGCTCGCCCGACGACGCTCCGGACGTACTGGACACGTCGGTGGAGGACGCGCCCGGCGATACGGGCGGGGACGACGGCGTTGCCGGGGACGTCCTTCCGGACGGGGACGCGTGGAGCCCGCCGGGCCCGCTCCTCGCCG
>CAZGVR010000078.1:1225-11134 GCA_964528945.1 uncultured Myxococcales bacterium | reverse complement strand
GGGGGGGATGGAGCAGTGGGTGCAGGAGCCGTAGCAGCCGCGGCTGCCGAGGAAGTTCGCGAGGGGCAGGCCCATGTAGTCCGGGAAGCGGGCAGGGCGGGGGGGCCAGGGGAGGGTGTCGAGGTCGTCCACGTTGCGCCAGGGCGATGCCTCGACCACGCGGCCGTCGGAGTCGCGGTACGCGACGCCCGGTACCGAGCCGGGATCGTCGAGGCGCGCTGCGAGCGCGACCATGGCGTGCTCGCCGTCGCCGTGCACGACCGAGTCGATGCCGCGGTGGAGGGACAGGATGCTGCCCGCGTTGAAGGCCGCGAAGTGCCCGCCCGCTGTCACGTGGCCGGCGTATCCCTTCTCGCGCAGCACGCGGGCTAGCTCCAGGTACTCGCGGCCGCGGCCAGTGAACACCATGGAGAGCCCGACCAGGGCCGGGTCGAAGGCCGCGATCGCGGATGCCACGTCCCAGATCTGGGCCGGCTCGTGGAACTCGAAGATCACGGGCTCGTGCCCGGCCTCCAGCAGGCCCGCGTGAAGGTAGCGGAGGCCGAGGTTCTCCTCGAGCTCCGGGCCGACGAGCGCTATGCGCATGGATCTCCTCCCGTGCTTGCCGCAGCGACGTGCGGACGGATTGGGAGCAAGGATACGCGGTAGCAGACCCGAGCGCAAAGGCCGATCATCCCTGTCGCATTGCCCGTTTCGGGCGTAGACTCCAGCAGGATGCAAGGAGGGGCAGCGATGGCGGCACGGATTACTGCTCGGTCGATCGGCGCATGGGTGCTCGTCGGGGCTCTCGCACTGCTCGCCGCGCAGGTCTCGGGGTGCGGGTGCGGCGCGATCAAGCCTGCTGGGCACATGGACTCGGGCGACGGCGGACCAGAGGCGGACGGCGACGACGCGACCACGGACGTGCCCACGGATCCGCCCGCGGACACGGCCGGCGATCCCGGCGCGGACGACCCGGTGGGGGACTGCGCGTGCGGGGACGGCGAGGTGTGCCGCTACGGCGAGTGCGTGGAGGACCACGGCCCGTGCGCCGTGGCCGACGACTGCAGCGACGACACTTGCTGCTCGGCCGGCGCGTGCGTGCCGTTCGGCACGACGGCCTGCGGGGACACGGATCCCGAGTGCACTCAGCTGGTGATCGCGGGGCTGTTCCAGCCGTCCCTGCAGTGCGAGTGGGCCGGGCCCGCGGCCGGCGATCCGTTCCCTGACCACCTGCAGGTGCTGGGCACGCCGGTCGTGGCCGACCTCGACCTGGACGGGGATCCGGCCACGGTTCATCCCTCGATCGTCTTCAACTCGTACGACGGGCTGGACGGCGACTCGGGCGTTGCCACCACGCTGGACGGCGTGCTCAGGATCGTGGACGGCAGGACCTGCGCGCCGCAGTACTCGATCGGGCCGTACACGAACGGCTGCAACACCCCGGCGATCGGGGACGTGGACGTTGACGGGAGGCCCGACATCGTCCTGTACATGAACGACAGCGCGCTCGAGGCGTACTCGTTCGACGCTGCGGCCGGAGCGTTCGTGAGGATCTGGGAGACGCACGACGCGGGCGGGACCAGGAACGCGGCCACCCGGCTTCATATGTGGACCGGCCCGTCGCTCGCGGACCTGGACGGCGACGGCAGGCCCGAGACCCTGGCCGACGGGACCGTGTACGACTCGGCCGGCCTGCTCGTGGACGCGTCGCAGGGCGGCACGAGCTACTTCTCCGTGGTCGCGGACCTGGACGTTGACGGGGTCGTGGAGTTGGCCACGGGCGCCGGGATCTTCGGCTGGAGCGGCGGCGCATGGGCGAGCGAGGCAGGCGGCTGGGTCACGGGCTACGTGGCGGTCGCTGACTTCGGCACGTTCCCGGACGACGGATCGCCTGACGTGCGCGTAGCGCTCGACGGGACCGCGGAGATCGCCGTGGTGCACGCCGGGCAGGTGGCAGTGCACACGGTGGGCGGACGGATCGTGCTGGGCCCGATCGGGCTGCCCGCGTCCACGGGCGGAGGACCGCCCACGGTGGGCGACTTCGACGGTGACGGGCTCGCGGAGCTGGCCGCGGCAGGGAGCGACTCGTACACGATCTTCGATCCCGACTGCACGGGCGCCCCGGATCCGGCCCTGTGCGGCACGGGCCGGAGCGACGGCATCCTGTGGACAAGGCCGTCCCAGGACCACTCGTCGAACATCACGGGGTCGTCGATCTTCGACTTCGAGGGCGACGGCGTGGCCGAGGCGGTCTACGCGGACGAGTGCTTCGTGCGCGTGTACGACGGCAGGACCGGCGACGTGGTGTACTCGCAGTACAGGTCCTCGTGCACGTGGAACGAGAACCCCATAGTGGCGGACGTGGACGGCGACCTGAACGCGGAGCTGGTCGTGCCGTCGAACCGGAACTGCGGCACGTCGCCGTCGACCATGGGCGGCACGGCGTACGACGTGGACGCGCTCGGGAGGATCCTGGACCCGCTGTTCCCGGGCACCAGGTGCGCGACCGGCGCCGAGTGCGGATCCGGCACGTGCAGCGCAGGGCTGTGCCGTTGCACGGCAGACGCGGACTGCACGGGCGGGAGCGGGCTCGGCGGGTTCGTGTGCGCGACGCCTCCAGCGGGCACGCCGGGGACCGGGGACACGTGCAGGGCCGCGTGGCTGGGCGGCGTGAACGGCGTGCGCGTGTACGAGGACGCGCTGGACCGGTGGGCAGGATCGCGCATCATCTGGAACCAGCACGCGTACGCGGTCACGCACGTGGGCGAGGACGGGACCGTGCCAGCGACCGGGGCCTGGGTCCAGAACTGGACCGATCCGGACCTCAACAACTTCAGGCAGAACGTGCAGGGCGGGCTCTCGGCGGATCACGTGCCGGACATGACCTCGGACGGAGCCGGGGGCGTGACGTGCGTGGAGGGCACGGCCACGATCACGGTCATGGTGTGCAACCGGGGCACGGCGCCGGTCGGGGCTTGGATACCCGTGACGTTCTGGATCGGGGATCCGGCGTCGTGCGTGCCCGTGCCCGGGTGCACGGTGCTCACGCCGGCCATGATCGATCCGGGCAACTGCGTGGAGGTCTCGTGCGAGTGGGTGGACGCCCCGACAGAGCCCACTGATGTCACCGTGGTCGCGGACGACGACGGCACGTGCGGCGGAGTGGGTGGCGAGCGCGAGTGCCACGAGGGCAACAACGGGACCGTGATCGCCGGAGTGGAATGCACGGGGCCCATGTGAACCGGGAGGGCGACATGAGGAAGAGAGCGGCCATCTGCCTGCCCGTCACGTGCGTTGTGATGATCGGGGCGCTCGCCGCGTGCGGCGCCTCTGACGGGCCGGGCTGGGACGGCGGCGACGTTGTCGCTGACACGGACGGCGGCAATGACGCGGAGGCGTGCTCGCCCGAGGGTGCCGGCAGGTGCAACGGCAACGCTTTCGAGGAGTGCGCGGGAGGCGCATGGCAGCCTGTCGAGGACTGCTCCGCGTCGACCCTCGTGTGCGTGGCGGAGCTGGGCTGCGTCACGTGCGTGCCGGGCCGGCCGTACTGCGAGGGAGAGAGGGCCATGACGTGCGACGAGGACGGCATGGGCCTCACGCTCGCCGAGGACTGCACGCTCGAGGAGGGGCAGGTGTGCGACCCGGTCACGGGCACGTGCGCGGGCCTGTGCGAGCTGGCCGAACGGGAGCGATCGAACGTGGGCTGCGAGTTCTGGGCCGTGGACCTCGACAACTGGTACGGCACGGACGTCTTCAACCCGGACGCGAGCGGCGAGCAGTTCGCGCTCGTGGTCACGAACCCGGGCGACACGTGGCTCACGGTCACGGTGGAGCAGAACGACGCGGGGCCGGGAGAGCCGCTCGACCTGGCGACCGTGTGGCAGGAGCCGGTCGGGCCGCTCGCGCTCACGCAGATCGACCTTCCGCAGCGCGAGGTCGACGGATCGGTCCTCAATCAGAACGAGGGCACCGGGACCGCGCTCACGTCGCACGCGTACCGCGTGACCTCGACGGCGCCGGTCGTCGTGTACCAGTTCAACCCAGTGTACCAGATGCACACGAACGACGCGTCCATCCTGATCCCCACGCACGCTCTCGACACGGGCTACCTCGTGCTCGGGTACCAGGGGATCGGCTCGGCAGTGAACCCCTTGAACCCGTCGTCGACCAACTACTCGTTCCTCGCGATCGTGGGGATCGAGCCAGGGACCGAGGTGGACGTCGCGCTGAGCGCGGACATCGCAAGCGGCGGCCCGGTCGTGACCTGGACCGGTGCAGGGTCCACGGTCCACGCGTCGCTCGGCCAGTTCGACGTCCTCAACCTCGAGGGCCACTGCCCGCCCGGCATGACCGCGCTCGCGTGCATGAGCTCGGGCGTCACCGACTTCACGGGCACGCGCGTCACGTCGACTGCCCCCGTGGCCGTGTTCGCGGGCGTGGAGTGCACGAACGTGGTCCCGCCCACGTGTGGGTCCGACTCGTGCTGCTGCGACCACCTGGAGGACCAGGTCTTCCCGACGATCTCGCTCGGGAAGAAGTTCGTTGCCCCGCACTCGCCGTACAGGGGCGGGTCCGAGGACGACCTGTGGCGCGTGATCGCGGACAGGGACGGGACGAGCGTGACCACGAACCTGCCGGGCGCGTACTCGTCGTTCGCGCTCGACGCTGGCGAGTTCATGGAGATCTGGACCTCGGACAGCTTCGTGATCGAGGCGTCCGATCCGGTGCTGGTCGGACAGTACCTGGCGAGCCAGGGGTGCACGGGGTCAGCGACAGGTGATCCGTCGTTCACGATCTTCCCGCCGGTCGAGCAGTACAGGAGCGACTACACGTTCCTGGTGCCGGCAACGTTCGACGGCGACAACGCCATGATCGTCGTGGCGGAAGGGACCTCGGCCACGATCGACGGGGTGGACGTGGGGGCAGGGCCGTCAGGGTGCGACTCGTTCGCGGGCGGGTCCATCGACGGCGTGACGTGGGACGTGCTGCACTGCCCGCTGGTCGACGGGGTGCACAGGCTCGAGGCGGACGCGCCGGTGGGCCTGGGCGTGTACGGGTACGGGCCGGCCGGGTCGTACGCGTACCCGGGCGGGACGAGCCTGGAGCGGATCAACATACCGGAGTGATTGGGCCAGCCGGCAAACCGGCAGTCACCCGATCGCTGCCCGTATCCCCTCCGCCACGGCGTCAAGGAGCGGCGCGTCGTCCTCGAACCCGTTCACGTTGATGGTGAGGACGTCGCGGAAGCTCGTCACGGTGAGCAGCGGCGTGGGCGACAGGCTCAGCGCAGGCCCGATCACCTGGGCGTGGGTCACGGCTTCGCCGAGATCCGCGAACCAGTGATCCAGCGGGCCGATGTTCGTGACCGAGAGGGAGCGGGCGAGGATGGCGCCTGCCCAGCGAGCGAACAGGAGCGCGACCGGGCGGACGAGCCCGTGCGGCAGCACCATGGACCAGAAGCAGTTCACCAGGAAGAAGGCGAGCCCGGTCTGGAGCCGCTTGAGCCGCGCGGTCCTGCGGGCCACGAGCGGCAGGGCAGCATCGAGAGACGAGGCTTCCCTCGAGGACAGGTCCAGGACCTCGCCCGAGCTCAGGTTCGCGACGACCGGAGCGGCGGTCGAAGGCAGCATGCGCCGCAGGTCCGCGGTGTAGAAGCAGGCAACGCGGCCCGGGCCTGGCAGCGTGGAGGCGGCAAAGACGAGGAGCGCGGAAAGGAGCCCGTCGTTCACGGTCGCGCTCGCGTCGCGGCAGCGGCGCCGGAACTGGCTTCGGTCGGACGCATCCACGGACACGCTGCGCCAGGTCGCCGGGCCCGTCTGCAGGGGAGAGCGCCCCGGGATCGGGACGGGACATGCGAAACCGAGCCAGCGGAGCGGGAGCAACGACTGGCGGATCATGTCGAGGCAGAGCCACGGGAGATGGGAAAAGCGGATCGCACGGATGATGCGCCACGGGCTGCGTGCAGAGGGTGGAGGGCTGGACGGGGCCAGGACCTCGGGCCGTGAAGGCGTGACCAGGTCGTGAACGATCGCTCGGGTGGCGGCCAGCGCTCCTGCCCCGTCTCCGGCCTCGTGCCGGACCGAGACCATGAGACGGCCGCCCGCGCCCGAGGCGAGGAAGCAGGCTCGGAGCGGCGGCGATGTGCGAATGTCCCAGTCCGAGGAGATCCACTCGCGGGTCGCCGCGTCCACGTCGTTGGCCTCACGGAAGAGGGGAGGCTGCCTGAAGGGATCGCCGGCAGGGACCGCGACCCAGCGATCCCCGGGCAGGCCGGGCGCGAGGCGGCAGGAGAGGACCGGGTGGCTGCGCTCGGCCGACGCGATGGCGCGGGCGAGGCCATCCGCGTCGGGGCGGAGCGCAAGATCGAGCGCGACGTGCAGCACGAGCGGTCGCAAGGGCATGGATGCCAGGCCAACGTCGAGGGGGCCGGCCGGGAGTCGAAGGGTCACGGGCATGTATGGATCGTCACAGGCACCAGGGGCAGCCGGGAGGGCAGTCGCCGTCCTGGCACATGGGCGGAGCGGTGGGGCCGGGCCCGTCCACGACGCAGCAGGTCTGGGTCGAGGAGCAGCACTCCGTGCCGCAGCAGGCCTCCGTGCTCGGGCACGCCACGCCCCAGCACGGGGCGGTCCCGCACACGCCGCCGTCGCAGAAGGGCGGCCTGCCCGTGGTGCAGGGGTTGTAGCAGCCACCGCAGTGATCCGGGTCGTGCATGGGGTTCACGCACCGGCCGCCGCAGCAGAGCAGCGGGAGCGTGCAGCCGCCGTCGCACGGGCCCGGATCCGCCGGAGTGTCCACGGGTACGTCGGCGATGGTGTCGAAGGGTACGTCCGAGATCGTGTCGAACGGGACGTCCACGATGGTGTCGTGAGGCGGATCGATCCACGTGTCGTACGGGGGATCGTACGGCGGGTCGGCCGGTGGATCCGCAGGTGGGTCAGCCGGGACATCGGGGATCGTGTCCGGGGTCGTATCCCATATGGTGTCGACCGGGGCATCCACGGGCGTGTCGGTCGCCGAGTCCATTGCATCGATGGCGTCCGGCGAATCGGGAACCGGATCCGTGGCGTCGGTTCCCGCGTAGTCGACCGTGCCGCCGCAGGCTGAGACCAGAACGCAGAGCGTGACGATGATGGCCCTCATGCTTGCCTCCCGGGCACAGTGTAGCACGCACGCCGCTAGAACGGCTGGAAGGGCTGCCTTGCGAGAAGAGCATGAACACGTAGTGGCTGGCCGCTCCTCCGAGCACGAACAGGTGCCCGAGATCGTGGTATACGAACCTGCCCGGGACGAGGTCGGGCCCCTCGCGCGCGTAGACGATGGCTCCGACCGTGTAAGAAAGGCCGCCGATGACCAGCCACGAGAACCCCGGGATCGCGAGCCTGGGCAGCACGTGGTAGCCCGGAAGGACCACGATCCAGCCCATGCCCAGGTACAGCGCCACGCTCAGCCAGCGCGGGCAGTCGATCCACGCGAACTTCAGGATCACGCCGCCAAGCGCGATCGAGCCCACGATCGCGACCATGGCCATGCGCCATGCCCCGTCGAGCGTGCAGAGGAGAGGGGAGATGTACGTGCCCGCGATGAAGAGGAAGATGGCCCCGTGGTCGACCCGCTGGAGCCAGAGGTTGCCGCGCTCGCCGAGATCGACGTAGTGGTAGGCGCTCGAGGCCAGGAAGAGCAGCACGAGGCTGCCCGAGTAGAGGGACATGCCCACCAGCCTTGTCGCGTCCCCGGCGCTGAGCATGAGCAGGGGGACCACGCCCACCAGGGCAGCGGCAAGGCCCGCGAAGTGCGTGTAGGCGCTCATGGGCTCCTTGTTCAGGAGGATGGCGGTCTGCCTGGGCGCGATCGCGGCCATGATCGGAATGTGCCATTCGACTGTCATGGAACTGTCACGCCTTGGAAGCACGGGGGGCATCCGCGCTGTGGACCATTCCACCGTTTCAACGGCTGCAGTCCTCGTATCGTGAGGGTATTTCGGGGCGTTTTCAGGGCCGATGCCGTTATTTCACGCGCGGGAGCGATCGCGAAGGCGCAGCGAATCAGCCGGTGACCAGCCGCCGCCGATGCTAGGCAGGGATCGCGAATTTGATTCGGGCCATGGGAAGGGTGCGGGTGGCGTCGCACCGAAGATCCTCTTCCCTCCGTGCGTGAGGGACTGGGCTTCGCGGAACGAGAGCCGGCTCGACAGCCGCCAAGAACACCTGAACCCTGATCGGGGCAGTGGTCCAGGGGGATCCAGGTGTGCCCTTTCGAGGGACTTTCGGGCCCATTGTCATGGATTGTCCGCTCGCCAGGCCGCATGAGGCCTGGACGAGACAAACCCGGTCGCGTTTCGTGCGCCAACGACTTGCTCAGGCATATATTGCAATTGAATTGGCACTAGTGGCATGATTTTCCAGGATTCCGCCGGTCGGTGGGGGGAGGCGGCCGGGGAGGGTGGCCGTGCGCAGGGTGGGGGTTCCCGCGCGCAATACCGCAGGACCAGGGGTGAGGGGAAGACGGACGGGGCGCCTGCACGTCGTCGGGCGAAGCGATCATCCTCATGGCCGAGGGTGTCCGAGCTCCTTTGGGCGCGAGTTCCCGAGTCCACCGGCCCGGACATGAACGACCGCGCCCGGCCGTGACGTCGCATGGCGCCACTGATCCGAGGACGCGCGCGGGGACCCCTGCCCTAGCCCGGCCACGCCGGGACGTCACCGGGCGCCGTCCGGGGTCGAAATCGTGACGATGCCCGCCTTGTCATGGGTTTCGGAGCCTGCGAGGGCCGTTTCTGGGGGCATCGCATTTTGCGGGCCATCGCGCAGGCCAATCGTGGCGAGGCCCCCGTCCGCAGCGCGGAAGCCTCAGCACGGGGGGGCGATTGCCTGACCGCGGCCCGTCGTATAAGATCTGCAGGTCAATGCGCAACGTGATGCAGATCATGGTCTTCCTGTGCGTGGGTTGCACCACGAGCGGCGGCCCCGTCGGTCCAGCGGACTCGGGGAGCGATGCGGACGTGGGGCCGGGCGACCTGCCGGACGTGTCCGACTCCCTCGACCCGGCAGGGGATGCGACAGCGGACGAGCCTGCCGGGGACGAGACTGCAGGGCCCTGGGTCCACATCACGTACCCGGCAGAGGGGAGCGAGGCGCCGAACCCGGTCGCGTTCGCGTGGGAGAGCGGCGGCGGGGTCGCGACCGTGGCGCTCGAGTGCGAGGGGTGGCCGCTCCACGCTGGCGCGCTTCCCGCGGGGCTGGGTACGCACACCTACGACTTCTCGGGCGTGAACTACGCGAGGACCGTGCTTCTCACCGGGTACGACGCTGGCGGGGCCGCGGTCGCCACGGACCAGGTGACGTTCACGCCGACCGAGGAGGGGTGCTCTATCCCGGACCAGCCGGGCTTCAACCACTACACGGTGGCGGCCATCAACGACTCGTCGCGGTTCCCGAGGGACGGGACCTACCCCTACTGCTGGGAGGCGCTCGGGGACACGTGCGGGGACATGTGGGGCCAGATATGGGACGGCAGCTACGGAGGCACGCTGATGTTCCCGGGCGGCGGGGACTGCTTCTGCTCCGGGCACACGCTCGAAATCTTCCTGAGGGCGTTCTCCCTGTGGGTCGCGGAGGCCGGGCTTCCGGACACCACTCTCTTTACTAGCGGTGGAAACGTGCTGGCCGCGGACGACGTGGACCTGGGCGACTTCTACCAGAGGTGGCAGGGCTTCGGCGTGGCGGTCGAGGCCTCGGCGGCCGACGCGTTCGAGATGGCCGGGATCGGGCAGAACGTTTGGGAGCCGGACTGGGACCTGGCGCTTCCGGGCGATTTCGTGAACCTGTCCAGGTCCACGGGCAGCGGGCACGCGGTCATCTTCATGGGCTGGATCGAGGAGGCCTGGGAGAGGGTGGGGCTCCGCTACTACGGGTGCAACGGGGCAGG
>CAZGVR010000078.1:0-1215 GCA_964528945.1 uncultured Myxococcales bacterium | reverse complement strand
CGGCGTTCAAGACCGAGTACTTCGACGGGCACGGCGGGACGGTCATGCCCGAGTACCTGGTCATCGGAAGGGTCTACATGCCAGAGGCTGGATGACCTGAAGCATCGCTCGATAGGTTGCATCGTAACTCACTTTGGAAATGGACGAATCCAGGATGCCAGACGAGAGGAAGCACAGGGGGCCGGACCACGCGGACAGGCTGCTGTTCGCCGAGTCCAGGGTGCCGGCGCTCAAGGCTGCGGTCGACGACCTGTCGTGGCTGATCGGGAGGGGATACGCGGAGCCGTCGGCCGTCAAGATCGTGGGGGACAGGCACGTGCCCAAGCGGAGGCAGCGCGAGGCCGTGCGTACAGCGTCCTGCCGCGCGGCGGCGTGCACTGGCACGGCCGGGAAGCTGCTGCCGATCGGCGGGATCGGCGACTCGGGCGTCAGGATCGACGGGTTCAACGTCATCATCACGGTAGAGGCGGCGCTTTCGGGGGCCGCGGTGTTCAGGTGCAGGGACGGGTGCATGCGGGACATCGCGTCCATCCACGGCAGCTACAGGCAGGTCGAGGAGACGAGGCGGGCGATCAGCGCGGTGGGGACCATCCTGTCGTGGGCGCGCATCAGGCCGGTCACGTGGCTGCTGGATGCGCCGGTGTCCAACAGCGGCAGGCTGGGCAGGCTGATCGAGTCCATGGCGAGGGAGCAGGGATGGGAGTGGGAGGTCGCGCTCGTGCGCAGCGCCGACCCCGTCTTGAAGGAGCCGGGACCGCCGGTCGCCACCTCGGATTCGCCGATCCTGGACGCGTGCGCCGGGTGGGTCAACCTGGCCAGGGCGGTCGTGGAGCAGGAAGTCCCGGACGCCTGGATCGTCTGCCTCGAGTGACACGTTCAAGTTTGTTGTATCGGCCGTAGCCTCCGTGCTAGATAAGGGGCCGCAATAGCCGATGCGGGAGTGCCACATGCAGCAGACCAGAACCCTTGCCGTGACGGTTTCGGCATGCCTCGTGATCGCTGCCGGGTGCGGTGGTCCTGGGGTCAAGCCCCAGCCGGCATCGGTCACATGCTCGCCCGTGGCGCAGGGCAAGCTCGTTCACCTCTACGAGGCCGAGGACTGGCGCAAGGACGGCAAGAACGAGCGGCAGCTCGGGGATGGCGTGGTGCTGGACAAGGGGATCACGCTCAACCTGCTGGTGAGGAGCGCGATGGCCTCGAGCCTTGCGTGCATGG
>CAZGVR010000077.1:10344-11145 GCA_964528945.1 uncultured Myxococcales bacterium | reverse complement strand
CGCGCTGCGCCAGGCGGCGGACCTTTTGGGGTCGCTGGAACGCATCGTCCGGCCATCAGCAGGCCAGGTCAGCTCCGTCGCAGTCCTGGTCGAGTCCGTCGCCGCAGATCTCCGTGGCACCCTCGTGTATCGACGCGTCCTCGTCGTCGCAGTCGTGCCCGCCAGGGCAGCTCTCGCGGATGTCGCCGTCGCCGTCCTGGTCCAGGTCGGGGTTTCCGTTGCAGTCGCGATCCGCACCCGTGCACAGGACGAGGGGGGATCCGGGATATGCATCCGGGTCGAAGTCGTTGCAGTTGTCTCCGCCGGGGCACGCGTCCGTGACGAAACCGTCGTCGTCCTCGTCGGAATCGGGCAGGGTGTCGCAGTCCATGTCCGCCCCGGGAGAATCGCAGCCAGGGGCGGCGCCCGGGTGGACGGCCGGGTCTGCATCGTCGCAGTCCGAACCGCCGCACTCGACCGTCCCAGTCCGGATCGCGTCCCAGCCGTCGCGGTCCGCGTCCAGGGGTCTGTTGAAGCAGAGGTTCACGTCGAGGTCGCAATCGTCCTCGGTGCACGGGTTCCCGTCCTCGCACTGCGAGTCCGAGGTGCAGGGCGGCTCGGGCTCCTCTTCATCCGTGTCGCCTTCCACGTCCCCGCCGTCGGCATCCGCGCCGTCCGTTGTACCGTCCATGTCGTCGCCGTTTCCCGGCCCTCCGCACCCTGCTGTGAGGAGCACGGAAATGATGAGGATCCGCTTCATCGCCCTGGAGTGTGGACGGATTGCGTGCCAGCGTCAACGATCCTACAGTAGATCGGAAGAGC
>CAZGVR010000077.1:6846-10334 GCA_964528945.1 uncultured Myxococcales bacterium | reverse complement strand
TCGCCCGCATGGAGCCACTGATACTCGCCTACAGGGGGAAGAAGCCTTCCATCCACACTTCAGCATACCTGGCGCCGGGTGCGGTCGTGGTCGGGGATGTCACGATCGGCCCGGAATCGAGCATATGGTTCCACTGCTCGGTTCGCGGGGACGTGCACAGCGTGAGCATCGGGGCGAGGACCAACATCCAGGACAACTCGGTGGTCCACGTCACCCGGGGCGTCGCCCAGACCGTGATAGGGAACGACGTGACCGTCGGGCACTCGGCGACCGTCCACGGCTGCACCCTGGGAGATCGTGTCCTGGTGGGCATCGGAGCGACGGTCCTGGACGGGGCACGGGTCGGGTGCGATTCCATCGTGGGTGCCGGATGCCTGGTCCCGCCAGGCTTCGAGGTCCCCGAGGGTACCCTGGTGACGGGAATCCCGGCCAGGGTGAAGCGCGAGCTCACGCCCGAGGAGCGGGCCCACATCCTCTGGTACTCGAACAACTACGTGCAGTACCGGTTGAACTACATGGGGCGGGAATCAGAGGCCGAATACTAGAGCTTCGGCGCGATGGCGATCGCGCGGTCCGTGACGATCCAGAGCCTGCCCTTGGCGCCGGTCGCCACGTCCAGGATGTCCCGCCCGGGCAGGTCCTCCCTCAGGACCACTATCTCCCAATCGTCCCCGTTCTTCCTGCGCACGGCCTCGTCGTCCACGATGACCACGTTCCCCGAGCCGTCCACGCCCAGGCACGAGATGATGGTGCCGCGGTAGGGGTACTCCGTCGGGAACCGCCACGCCCCGTCCCCGAACCAGCCGATGCCGTCCACCGTCTGCGCCCAGATCTTCCCTTCCCCGTCGACAACCATGTCCGTGACCATGTCTCCCACGAGGCCCTCGGGCTCGCGGTAGATGCTCGGCTCGAGATCCTTGTCGAGGTGCACGGCACCCTCCATGCCGCCCAGCCACACGGTGCCGTCCGGAGCGAGCACGATACGGGTTACGCCGTTCGGGATCACTGCCCCGTATTCGGGCGTGGGTTGCGACCCGTGGTACACGATGCCCGCGTATGCCGGGTTCACCATGGCGGCGCCCATCTCGAGGCCCTCGGTCGCCGTGATGACCGTGAACCAGAACGATCCGTCCGGTCTCGCCACGAACCCGCCCACGTCCCCGATGCCGCTCGCGATGTCCACCGCACGCTCCAGGACCTTCACGCACTCGCCTTCCCGGTACTCGAAGAACTGGACGGTCTCGAACTCCGGCACCAGGCTCATGGCGTAGCCCTTGCCGCCCTCCTCGTCGAAGGCGATCAGCTTCTCGTACTCGTCCCCGGTCACCTGCAACGCGCTGAAGTCCCCGTCCCTCACCGCGCCGGCACGCGAGTCGGCGGCGAGCACATAGAAGAAGTCGCCGTCCGGGGCGAGGTAGCCTGACATCGGCAACCTGGGCTCGGCCTCGTAGGCGGCGATCTCGCCGGCGGGCTTGCCCTTCTTCACGATGCGGGTTCCCATGGTCTCGGTTCCAAGGGCCAGCGTGTCCCCGTCGCCTGCCATGGCAGTGACCGGGCTCCAGGTGTCCACCGCGACCTGCTCGAGCGATAGGGCCGGCAGCACGTACTTATGGCCCACTCCAGGGCTCGCGGGCGGGAGCCCTTCGACCGGTGGGGCCTTTCCCTTGCCGCTCTTCAAGGGAGGCTCGACGTCCGAGGAGGCGTCGATCGGGTCCACCGTGTACGTGAAGGCCCTGGGCTCTATCGGGTCCCCCAGCGGGACCAGCGCATGGGATCCTTCCCCGGCCCCGTCCACGAGCAGGAAGATGCCACGCGCGGTCTGCACGTACAGCTCGCTACCCGCGCCTGCAATTCCGAGCACGTTTCCGACGCCTTCCGGGAGCGAGTACGCGTGCCATGCATCGCCGTCGAGCGTCGAGAGGTAGGCATCGTCCCCTCCCCACAGGACCCAGAGCTTGTCCCTGCGTGACGCCAGGGACAGGGCAGGGCGGGACCTCACCATGATAGCTGGCTTGCCGGGCGCCGGATCGCCTTCTGCGATCTCGGCATCGCGAACCCCCACCGGATCCGGAAGCTCGCTCACGTCGGAGCCCTCGATCCTCGCGATTCCCTGCTCGCCCGCCCCGAGCCACAGGGTCGTTCCAGCTGCCGCCGCCCTTCCGGTCCGGAAGGGCAGCTCCATCACCTTCCACGATTCGCCTTCACGGAACGCGGCCTTCAGCCCTCCGGCCACCCACACCCGGCCGTCTCCGGTATGGGCGATGGCCGTGATCGTGCCGAGCCTCTCCTCGATCGCCGTTGCCCGCGTGGCCTTGCCCGGCTCGATCGACGCGAGCATGCCGGCCCCGCCGACCCAGAGGGCGCCGCTGCCGGTCGCCTCCAGCACACGCACGGGCGGGTTCTCGCCCTCTGGAAAGAGACCTGCGATCCTGGTCCACCCACCGGGCTCGTCGACGGTGGTCCTCATGAGCCCCTCGCCGGTGAGAGCCCACAGGTTCCCGCCGCCCATCGCCAGCATGAGGATCGGCTCCCACTCGCTCACGAAGCGCCACGATGGTTGGGCCTCGGGAGCCTTCAGCTTCGCGGATCCCTGGCTCGCGCCGCACGCGACCAGGAGCGCGGCGCACGAGAGCGCCGCGCCTGTCGGGAGGCACTTGCGGATCTTTCGACTCGGCATGAACGCGATCTATACCATGCAGGTCTGCGGGGCGTCGACCGGTCAGTTTCCAGCGTGACCTGCAGGGCCAGCCATGTGCTAGAGATCGTATCGATGGATCGCTCGTGGGACGTGATCGTGGTCGGGGCCGGCCACGCCGGGTGCGAGGCCGCCGTGGCGGCAGCTCGCCTCGGCTCGCGAGTGCTCCTCGTCACCTTCGACCTGGGGCGGCTCGCCCTGCAGCCGTGCAACCCCGCGGTTGGCGGGGTGGGCAAGGGCCACATCGTGCGCGAGGTGACGGCCTGGGGAGGCGTCATGGGTGAGGCAGCCGACGCCTCTGGCATCCAGTTCAAGCGGCTCAACACGAGCAAGGGGCCGGCCGTACGATCCACCCGAGTGCAGACCGACAGCGCGCGCTACACGTGGGAGGTGACGGCCCGCGTGCATTCCATGCCGGGCATCGAGGCCCGGCCAGCGGAGGCGGTCGGCATCGAAACCAGCCCTGGCACTGGCCCGGCCGGCAGGACTGCCGCGCGCACGCGCCGCCGCGTGACCGGGGTGAGGCTCTCCACGGGCGAGAACTATCCAATGCTGAACCGCGCGCTCTAGAGCCAGTACCCGCCTGGCTCCACATTCAAGATCGCAACTGCCATGGCCGCGCTCGAGACGAAGGCATGCACTCCGAGCACCACGCACTTCTGCGGAGGCGCGCTCTCGAAGGGCAGGTGGCGCTTCAGGTGCTGGAAGCGCGCAGGGCACGGAAGCGTGGACATGCATGACGCAATCGTGCAGTCGTGCGACGTCTACTTCTATCAGACAGGAGAGGACACGG
>CAZGVR010000077.1:4537-6836 GCA_964528945.1 uncultured Myxococcales bacterium | reverse complement strand
TCTCCACGGGCGAGGTGCTGCGAGCCAGGAGCGTGGTCCTCGCCTCCGGCACCTTCCTGGACGCGGTCATCCACGTGGGAGACAGGTCCATGCCTGCCGGGCGGGCAGGCGAGCCACCCGCGCGCGCGCTGGCGGCCTGCCTCAGGGACCTGGGCTTCCCCGTTGGGCGCCTCAAGACCGGCACCTGTCCGCGCGTGGATCCCGCGACCGTGGACTTCGACCTGACCCGGCCCGACCCCGGTCACGAGCCGCCGCCCATGTTCACCGAGGCATTCGCCAGCCCACCCCTGCCGCAGGTTCCGTGCCACGTCACCTGGACCACGCCAGGAACGCACGAGATCATCCGCGGCGCGATCCACAGGTCCCCCCTGTTCACTGGGGTAATCCGCGGGGTCGGCCCCCGCTACTGTCCTTCCGTAGAGGACAAGGTGGTCCGCTTCCCACACCATCCGCGGCACCTGATCTTCCTCGAGCCCGAAGGACTGGACTCGAATCGCCTGTACCTCTCGGGCCTCTCCACCTCGCTCCCGTCGGACGTGCAGGAGGAGGTGGTGCGATCGCTCCCGGGCCTGGGATCCGCCCGCATCCTGCGCTACGGATACGCGGTCGAGTACGACTTCTGCGACCCGCGAGCCCTGCGTCCGAGCCTGGAGTCCGACATGGTGGAGGGCCTGTACCTGGCCGGCCAGGTGAACGGCACGAGCGGCTACGAGGAGGCGGCCGGCCAGGGACTGATCGCGGGCGTGAACGCGGCCCTCGCGTGCCGCGGCGACGACCCCGTGGTCCTGGCCCGCGACCAGGCCTACACCGGAGTCATGATCGACGACCTCGTCAATCGCGGCGTTGACGAGCCGTACCGCATGCTGACCGCCCGGGCCGAGTACAGGCTCATCCTCCGCGAGGACAACACCGACGAGCGCATGATTCCCGAGGGCCGGCGCATAGGCATCGTGCCGGACAGGGCTTGGGAGCTGTTCCAGTCGCGCGAGGCGGCCGTCGCCGCGATCGGGCGTGCAATGGAGGAGCGCCGCACCGGCCCTGCGGACGCTGGCACGCTCGAGGAGATCGGGATCCGCTACGGCATCTCGGTGAGGCACGGCATGACACTGGCCGAGATCCTGGTGCAGCCCGGACCCTCGGTCGCCGATCTCATGCCCCTGGCAGGCCTCGATCCAGCGGCCTACCCGCCGCTGCTGCTCGACCGCGTGGAGACCAGGATCCGTTACGACGGGTACATCCGCAGGGAGAAGGAGCGCGCCGAGCGTCTCCTTTCCCTGGACCGCGTCCGCATTCCCGATTCCTTCGAGTACCGCGGGGTGCCGGGCCTGAGCAACGAGGTCGTGGAGAAGCTCTCCAGACGCCGTCCCCGGTCGCTGGGCCAGGCCTCGCGCATCCCGGGCGTCACGCCGGCAGCAGTGGCCCTGGTCCAGGTGCTCCTCAGGAGGTGAGGCTCGGCCTGCCCCGGCGTCCGTTCCGGCCTAGGCCGGGTCGCTGTCCATTGCATCGCCGTCCATGGCTTCGTCTGGTACGTCGGCCGGGACGTCGTCGGGCGCGTCGCCTGGAGGCCCGTCAGGAGGCGCGTCCTCCTCCGCGTCCGGGCGGGGAGGCCTCGGCAGCTGGCAGTAGTAAGTCGGATCCGAGTGGCGGTTCCTGCACACGTATCCCTCGGCCTCGCGGCAGTCCGCGTTCGTCTCGCACATCTTCAGGCAGAACCTCCCGGCCCCGCCGAGCGACGCACATCCTGCGCCCTCTCCGCAGTCACCGTCGTCGATGCAGTCGCCGCTGCAGTACCCGTTGGGGTACTCGGTGTAGCCCGACCAGCCCGGAACGATGGTGAGGCAGTTCGGGAAGCCCGGTACGCCAAGGCAGTCCTCGGAGGTCGTGCAGGGATCGCCCACCACCCCGTAGCTCGCGGGATCGATGGCGTCCTCGCCTGCCGGGTCATCCGTGGGGTCCGCAGCCGTGTCCGGCGAAGTGTCGACGGCCGGATCGGCGGACGCGTCCCCTTCGCTGGCGTCTTCCAGGTCATCCGCTTGCAAGTCCGTGGACGAGTCGACCGTGCCGTCACTCCCCGTGTCCACGGCAGTGTCGATGTCCGAGTCGCCCTCTATGTGGCTCTTGCCGTTCCCGCAGCTCGCGGCGAGAAGCGCGAAGATCACGAGTGGAGTCATGTGGCGCATGAGCGGATGATACCCATTTTCCTCGTGCCGACAACAAGCTGCAGCCGGCCTGCGTTTGTGCGCCGCCCCCTATGCGCGTAGAATGTGGGACGCCCGGTGCGGGCAGTTGCAGAAGGGAG
>CAZGVR010000077.1:1950-4527 GCA_964528945.1 uncultured Myxococcales bacterium | reverse complement strand
GGAGGCCGTAATAATGTCGAATCCGCGTGGCCTGACGATATTGCTGCTGGTGACTTCTTCCTCGTTCCTCCTGGCCTGCGGAGGCGTGTCCAACTTCGATGGCAATTCCGACGGGGACGCCGATGTCTGGGACGATACCGATGCCACCGACGGGACCGACGTGCCGGACGGAACGGACGGAATGGACGGAACCGATGGAACGGATGTGCCCGATGGGCTGGATGCCCCGGACGGTACTGATGGCACCGACACCACTGACGGTGTCGATACCGTGGATGCACCGCCGGCGTGCGGTGACGGAACGCTCGACCCTGGCGAGGGCTGCGACGACGGCAACAACCGGGACGGCGACGGGTGCAGCGCCGGATGCGTCATCGAGGCTTCCCCGACCTGCGGCGACGGCAACGTGGACTATGCCGAATGGGAGGAGTGCGACGACGGCAACACCCTGGACGGAGACGGTTGCGACTCCGATTGCCGCCTCGAGGCTGGCCCTGCGTGCGGCGACGGGACGCTCGACATCGACCAGGGCGAGCAGTGCGACGACGGCGGCACGGCATCCGGGGACGGTTGCAGCTCGACATGCCAGTTCGAGCCGGTGGGCCTCACCTGCGGCGACGGCACCCCGGACCCGTGGGAGGTCTGCGACGACGGCGGGACTCTGAACGGCGACAACTGCAACCCCACGTGCAACCTCACCAACACGACCGAGACCTTTGTCGGCCTGAACGGTGCCCAGGGCCTCGTCGACGGCGTCGGCACGGCAGCCCGCCTCGGCGGCTACGGCACCCTCGCGGCAGATGACACCTATCTGTACTACCTCGACGCGAGCAACCACGTGATCCGGCGGATCGAGATCTCGACGAGGAACGTCCAGACCATCGCCGGCGACGTCTCGGGAGGCACGCCGACTTACCTGGACGATCCTGTGGGTCTGAACGCGCGCTTCCTGGGGGGCGAGGCGATCACCACGGACGGGAACACTCTCTGGGTCGCGGACAGCCGGCGGATCCGGGCCGTGTCGCTCACGCCGCCCCACGCGGTCACGACCGTGGCCGGCTCGGGCGCGACCGGGTGCGCGGACGGCTTCGGCACGGCCGCCACCTTCGACGACCTGCGGGGTCTCACGTACTACGACGGCCTGGTCTACTCCGTTGACGCGAACGCCGCCGTGGTGAGGAGCTTCGATCCCTTCACGACAGAGGTGGTCACCGTCGCCGGCACTGCCTACGCGACCGGCACCGTGGACCAGTTCGGCGCTGCGGCCCGCTTCATAAGCCCACGCTACATGACCTCGGACAACACAGGGATGCTCTACATAGCGGACACGAACGGCTACCGGATCCGATCCTACAACACGGTCACGACGTTCGTGGACACGTTCGCGGGCGGCGGGGCCGCGGGCTACGTCGACGGGATCGGGACTGCCGCGCTCGTTCACCGCCCTCGCGGCATGGCCTCGGACGGGACCTCGATCTATTGGGTCGAGTTCAACCAGCACACGGTGCGTCAGGGCGTGCTGGCGACCGCGTCCGTGACCACTCTCGTGGGCCAGCACTGCGGCGGCCTACCCTGCACCGGCGGATACCTCGAGGGCGTGGGCACGGCCGCCCTTTTCAACAGCCCGTTCAGCCTGGCGTTCCACCATCCGACCGGATCCCTCTTCGTCGTCGATGGCGGCAACTTCGTGATCCGGCGCATCTTCTAGGAGGCTGCATGAGACCGTCACCGAGCATATTCCTGGCCGCCGGCATCTCTGCCGCGGCGCTCCTTGGCCCGCACCCGGCTCGCGCCGACGGCATGGTCTTTCGGGACGTGTCCGCGACCGCCTCTGTGGACGCCACCGAGCAGAGGGCCGTCATGTGGCTGCGCAGCGGGACATGGGAGATCCACGTCCAGCCGGTTTTCCCGCGCGAGGCCGGCGCCGCGGCCTGGGTCGTGCCCTTCACGGTCAGGCCGACCGTGATGCAGGGCAACGCCGACTTCATGGACCAGCTCGAGCTGCTCACCTCTCCCGTGTTCGTGGAGTACTGCTGGGAGTCGAGCAGCGGTGGCTGCGGCGCCAAGGCAGGTTCCGACCTGGGCGGCGAAGCCGCATCGCAGCAGGCCTCGGTCACGGTCTGGGAGCAGGGCGAGGTCGGCTCGCTCGACTACGCGATCCTGACCGCGGCCGAGGACGGCGACGTGGCGGCCTGGCTCTCGGCCGAGGGCTACGACGTTCCGGCCGGTGCCGCCGCACTGATCGCATCGCTCGACGCCGACGGCGTGTACTTCTTCGCGGCCCGCCTGGACGAGGCCGCCGACCCCTCGGTCCCGCTCGCACCGGTCCGCTTCGTGCTGCCTGGCATGGATCCGGCCACGTATCCGCTGAGGCTCACGGCGCTCGGCGTGCCTGCCGGCGAGACGCTCGACTTGACGCTCTGGGTCATCGTGCCCGACGGAAGCCTGTTCGCGCCGTCGAGCCATGCCTTTGCCACGCTGAGGAGCTACATCGCGGACGAGGACCTCCCGCGCACGCCAGACGAGTACGCCTCGGCCCTCGACTCGTTCTTCGCGGATCACGAGGCCGGCACGTTG
>CAZGVR010000077.1:0-1940 GCA_964528945.1 uncultured Myxococcales bacterium | reverse complement strand
CTGCTCCTCGACGAGCGCACGTCCTGGGAGATCGCCGACATGATCGACGCGCAGGCCTTCCTGACGAGAGACTACATCATGGTTAGGTTCTCGGACCTGGGTATAGAAGCGCCGGCCACATGGGCGGACGAGTTCACGATCCTCGATTCCACCACCAACTTCGTGTACCGCTACCAGCCCCGGCTGGGTGCGGGCGGCATGGCTGGCGACCTGGTCATCGACGAGTGGCCGAACCCCTACATCCCCTGGGCCTCGAACATCTACGAGTTCAGCCTCGGGGACTGCGGCCGCGACGAACCGATGAGCTACGGCTGCGCAGAGGCGCCTGCGCGCGCCGGACGCGCCGGCCTGGCCGGTGGCCTGGCCGCAGCCGCCCTCCTCCTCATCGTCGCGATCGGCATGGCCCGCCTCGGCCTGCGCCGCGGCTAGCGCAGGAGAGCGGCCGCCACTCCTACGGCAGGGTGTAGTCCGAGAAGAAGGTCCACATGTGCTGGTTCGCGGGGATGTCGTCGTTGAACGGTCCGATGAAGGGCAGGCACAGCGTCGAGGATCCCCCTGGCCAGCAGTGTCCCATGGGGTCGAGCGTGCAGATCCCGGTCCTCACGCCGCCCGCGCATGTTTCCCAGATCTCGCAATAGGAGTCGCCGTACGCGGCCCACGTGGGGTCGCCGGTGCACCCGTTCCTGATCACCCACCCGTCTGCCCCGTCGATCGCGGACCTCCCGTCGTCGTAGGCCACTAGCGGGTCCTCAAGCCCGTGGTAGGCGATGATCGGCACGGGCCTGCCCGGCGCGCATCCCTCGATGCCCATGGCACCTGCGACAGGTGCGAAGGCCGCGAACAGGTCATTCGCCTCGCACGCGAGCCTGTGCGACATGTACCCGCCGTTGGACATCCCGGTGGCATAGAGCCGCACGGGATCCACGCACAGCCGCATGGACAGGTCAGAGGCCACCGCCCTCAGGAAGCCCACGTCGTCCACGCCGGTCGCGGCCGAGGTCCCGCAGCAGGAGCCCGCGTTCCACGAGCTGGCCAGCCCGTCCGGGTAGAGCGCAACGAACCCGTTCACGTCCGCGGCATCGTTCATCCCCGAGAACATGACCTGCTCCCACGAGTTCGACATGAACCCGTGCATGTTGAACACGACGGGCGTTGGAGCCGCCGGGTCGTACCCGGGCGGGACGTGGAACCTGTACCCCCGGAGCACCCCGCCGTACCATATGTCGATCTGGTGATCCCCGGTCCCAATGTCGCCGGGAACGGGGCAGTCTGTGGGCGGCTCGTCCGGCTCGCCGATCGCGTCCAGGTCAGCGGCGTCCGCGGCCGCGTCAGCCTCGGCGTCGGGATCCCCCCAGGGGCCATCCTCCAGTGCCTCGTCCGATCCGGGATCATCGGCATCGGTGTCCGCGGCGAGGTCCGACTCCTGGTCGCCGGGCCCATCCGTCCCCGAGTCGTCCGCTCCACGGGAAGACGCGCCGCAACCCTGCTCTAGCAGCGATGCGGCGAGCACAGCTACCGCCAAGTCGATGTGATGTCGAGCCATGACCGGGGATGCTACAGGTTGATCCATGCCCAGCGCAAAGCGAGGTGTTCCGTTTCGCACGGGCGCCAGGCGGTTGGCAGCCCATGAGCAGTGATCCTCCGACCGTCATTTCCGCCCCGTGATACGGCTTCCAGGTATGGCCGGCACAAGGCGACGGCGTTTGCGCGAGCGGAATACCGGCGTACAATTGTCCGAGCCCCGCGCGTCGAGCGGTCCCGTTGCGTCGCTCCCGTGCCTGGTCGGGGCGAAGGAGGTGAAGGATGGGTCCTTCGTGCAAGCGCCTTTTCGTGTTCCTCCCGGTCTCCGCGATCTCCCTGACCCTGGCGTTCTGCGGGGGCAACAAGGCCAGCCCCGGGGACACCGGAGAGGACGGGGACGCGCCCGTGGATGGGGCGGA
>CAZGVR010000076.1:6281-11148 GCA_964528945.1 uncultured Myxococcales bacterium | reverse complement strand
CTCCGCATGTCCAGGTCGATCCCGCGGCACTGCTCGGGCGACATGTACGGGAACTTGCCCCTGAGCGCGCCCTTGTCCGCGTCGGACTTCATGTCGCGCATCGCGGCCCGCGCGATGCCGAAGTCCACGATCTTCACCTCCCCGGGGAAGGTGATGATGACGTTCTGGGGGCTGATGTCGCGGTGGACGATGTTGAGCGGCTCGCCGTCCAGCCCCTTGTGGGAGTGGGCGTAGGTGAGGCCGTTGCACACGCCGCGGATCACGCCGAGCGCCATCTCGATCGGGAACTCCTTGAAGCCCTTCTCCCGCATGGCGCCGACGATGGATCTCAGGTCCTCGCCGTGGACGTACTCCATGGCTATGAAGTAGTCCTTGCCCACGCTGCCCACGTCGAAGATCTGGATGATGTTCGGGTGGTTGAGGGTGGCGGCGATGCGCGCCTCGGCGAGGAACATGCGGATGAACTCCTCGTCCTCGCTGAACCGCGGCAGGATCTGCTTGATGACGACCAGCTTCTCGAAGCCCTGTATGGAGCGGTGGATCGCGAGGTAGATCTCGGCCATGCCACCCGTGGCGATGTGCCGGATCAGGGTGTACTTCCCGAACTTCCGCGGTAGGTTCTCGCTGCTCACTCTACCCCGACTGCTGCAGTCGCGACCCTGCGATCCCCCTCATTATAGCCCGAAGAGCGGACCGGTCGCCAAACCGCGATAATAGTGACCATCACGGAAAGACGTCAAGCGGAGCGACCAGGCGGAGCGCGCAAGCCGGAGCGGATGCCGAGCGCGCCCACAGCGAGCGACGCAGGCGTGCTTCTGGCACGTCGAGGAGCGAGCGAGGACGTAAGCCGGCAGACGCCCGGCAGGCGCGCTCCGCTCACTCCAGGGTGTAGCGCTCGCGCAGGACGACGTGGGCGGCGATCTCCTCCTGGAGGTCGTTCGTGTTCACGGAGAGGAAGGGGACGTAGCCGTCGAACACCGCGACGTTCGTCGCGACAGCGTCGGCGGGCGAGCAGTTGCCGACCAGCCTGCGGCCGATCATGCGGACCTTGTCGAAGCTCTCCGCGAGGAAGAGCCGCGCGAGCGCCATGGGGATGCGCGCCTTGTCCGGGCCCTTCTCCTTCGCGATCTGCATGGTGCGCGCGAGCGCGCTGTCGCACCCGTAGACCTCCATGACGAGGTCGGCGATGTCGAGCATGGCCATCTGGGTCTGGCCCTTCTTGTGCTCCATGATGTCCATCATGTGCATCTCGTTGCCGAGGTTGCACGCGAGCAGCACTCCCCTCTTCATGAGGTCGATCGCGTGGATCTCGGCCGCGAACGGCCCGGAGGCCGGCTTCGGCAGCTTGGACGGGTCCGCGATCTCGGCCTGGATCTCGGCGAGGCGCGCGGGCATGGGGAACTTGCCCTTCAGGGTGTTCTTGAGCATGGTGCCCGGGATCAGGAGGCGGTTGATCTCGTTGGTCCCCTCGAAGATGCGGTTGATGCGGGAGTCGCGGTAGGCCCTCTCGACCACGTACTCCTTGATGTACCCGTAGCCGCCGTGGATCTGCACGCCCTCGTCCGCGACGAAGTCGAAGACCTCGGAGCCGTAGACCTTCATGATCGACGCCTCGATCGCGAACTCCTCGATGGCGGCGATCACCTTGTCCTCGGCGCCGGGCGCGTCCTTGTCGATGGTCTCGATGGCCGCGTCCATGAGGCCGGCCGTGCGGTAGCTCATGGCCTCGAGCGCGTAGCAGCGCGACATCATGCGCGCGAGCTTCCCGCGGATCGCGCCGAACGAGGAGATGGGACGCTTGAACTGGTTCCTCTCGTTGGCGTACTTGGCGGCGGCCTCGAGCACCATCTTGGCCGCGCCCAGGCACCCCACGCCGAGCTTGAACCGGCCGACGTTCAGGATGTTGAACGCGATCTTGTGGCCCTTGCCGATCTCGCCGAGCACGTTCTCGACCGGCACCTTCGCGTCCTCGAGCACGACGGTCCTCGTCGAGGAGCCGTGGATGCCCATCTTGTGCTCCTCGGCACCGGTGCTCACGCCCGGCCAGCCCATCTCGACGATGAAGCAGGTGAACTTCTCGCCGTCGATCTTGGCGAAGACGAAGCACAGGTCAGCGATGCCGGCGTTCGTGATGAACATCTTCTCGCCGTTCAAGACGTAGTGCTTCTTGTCCGGTGTGAGCACGGCCTTTGTCTTCGCGCCCAGCGCGTCGGATCCGCTCCCGGTCTCGGTCAGGCCGTAGGAGCCGATCAGCTCGCCCGAGGCCAGCCTGGGCAGGTACTTCTTCTTCTGGGCGTCGGTGCCGAAGAACACGAGCGGGAGGGTCCCGATGCCCGTGTGGGTGAGCAGGGCGACCGCGACCGAGCCGCCCGGGACGATCTTCTCGCAGGCGAGCATGCTCGTGGACTTGTCCATGCCCGCGCCCTCGTACTTCTCGGGCACGTCGATGGACAGGAGGCCCAGCTCGCCGGCCTTCTTCACCTTGGCGAGGAGCAGGCCCTCCTCCTTCTCGTCCACCCTGTCTGCCACGGGCAGGACCTCCTTGCGGACGAACTCCTCGGCGGTCCTCGCGACCTCGAGCATCTCGTCCGTGAAGTACTCCGGGGCGTAGACCTTGGTCTTGCCCGGGGAGTTGATGAGGAAGCTGAGTCCTTTGGCCTTGTACTCCTCGTAGCCCATGGGATCCTCCTCGCGCGGGGCCGCGCCCCGAAACACGTTTCCCGGAATCTCCGGAGACGACGCCATCGGAACATACCAAGAAGCGCTGGAGCGCGCAAGGGCCGATATTGCAACGAGTCGTAAATGCCCTTTGATTACATGATGTTGGGGTGAATCACGAACTGAATGCTCATTCAAGGAAGGCGGGGTCGGGGTTGCGGGGTCCTGCTGGGAGGGAGGCTACTTCTTGCCGCCCTGGCCGGTCACGGGCGAGTTCTGGGCGCCGTGGCTCTTGCCTGCGAGGATGTCCACGATGTTCGAGTCCGAGTCCGAGCCCGTGCCCTCGCTGAGGTTGTCGACGATCGCGTGACCCTCGTCATCGCTAGGCGGCTTGTTGACCCTGAGCTCGTCGATGCGCTTCTGGATGTGCTTTGCCTCGAAGCTCAGGCAGAAGATGCCGAAGAACGTGAACTGGTTGACGAGCGTGAGCAGGGTCTGGTCGTCCTGCCACTGGAGGCCCACGACCTTCACGAACTTGGTGTCCTTGTCGAACTGCTTGACCTTGAAGGGCATGGCCCCGAACTGCCCGATCATGATCTCCTGGACCGACTCCCACTGGAGGCCCGGGAACATGCCGGCGTCGAAGGACCGGTAGAGCTTCCAGAGCACGACCTTGTTCTCGTCCCAGCTGGAGGCCCCGGATCCGGCCGCCGGGTTGTAGTCCGGGTTGTCGATGAAGAAGTAGTAGTCGTCCCACTTGTCGTGCTCGACCACGATCATGGACTCGCCGTTCTTGTGGGTGTACTCCTTCTTGACGACCGAGGAGTCCCAGCCCGTGGGCTGGCCCTTGAACTCGATGTAGCTCTTCTTGACCTTCTCGATGGCCTTGTCGCGCTGCTGGAAGAGCTTGTCCTCCTTGATCGAGTCGGTTATCGCCTTGGCCTTCTCCTGGTACTCGGCCTTGATCTGCTCGGAGACCGCGGCGATGACCTCGTCAGGGCTCATGCCCCACTGTATGTCCCCGACCTGGGACGCGATGGCCTCCGAGGCCGGCGGCTCGGTCGCCTCGGGCGGGGTCGTGTCCTTGGCCTTCTTCTTCTTGCCCTTGGCAAGGGCGTCGGTGGAGGCGGTCACGAGGACCGCGGCTCCGGTCAAGAGGGCGATGAGCACTGTCAGGGTCCTTCTCGTCATTGGATCCTCCCTGGGGTGGCTACGGGGGTTCTTCAAGGGCCCCCGGACCGCCAGCTTTGACGCTGGAGATCGAGGATGCTTCACCCTGGACCCATAGTAAGCCCGCAAAGAGGCGCGTGTCCACCCCGGGGGGCGGCCTCCTGCACGGGCGGCCTCCTGCAGTTGATCGGGGCGACGTAACCGGCTAGGAAGGCGCCATGCTCAGGATCGATCGGATCGCGGACCTGAGGGCCGCAGTTCTCGGGTGGAGGGCATCGGGGAGGAGGGTGGGGCTCGTGCCCACCATGGGAGCGCTCCACGCCGGACACCTGTCGCTGGTCGAGCGCGCCAGGGCGGTCGGCAACGCCACCGTGCTCAGCATCTTCGTGAACCCGGCCCAGTTCGGGCCCGGGGAGGACCTGGACAGGTACCCGCGGACCCTCGATTCGGACGCCTCCCTGTGCGCGGCCGCCGGAGTGGACCTGCTCTTCGCGCCCGGGGCGGGTGAGGTCTACCCCGAGGGTCACTCGACGTGGGTCGAGGTCGGCGGAGTGGCGTCCGGCCTGTGCGGGCCGCTGCGGCCGGGCCACTTCCGGGGGGTCGCCACCGTGGTCGTGAAGCTCCTCGGCATGGCAATGCCGGACGCGGCCTACTTCGGGCGCAAGGACTTCCAGCAGCTTCGCGTGATAGAGAGGGCCGTCTCCGACCTGGACATCGACGTGGAGATCGTGGGCTGCCCCACGGTCCGAGACCAGGATGGGCTCGCCATGTCGAGCCGGAACGCCTACCTCACTCCCGGGGAGCGGGCACGGGCGATTGCCATCCCGGCCGCGCTCTCGGAGGCGGTCAGGCGATGGGACGCGGGCGAGCGCATGCCGGCCGCGCTGCTCGAAGGGCTGCGCGACAGGCTGGCGGCGGCGGCCGACAGGATCGACTACCTCGATCTCGTGGACTCGAGGACGCTCGCGCCGGTCGATCCCGATGCCCCTCTCCACTCCACCCCGCTCCTCGCGCTGGCCGTGCACGTCGGCAGGACACG
>CAZGVR010000076.1:0-6271 GCA_964528945.1 uncultured Myxococcales bacterium | reverse complement strand
ACACGGCTGATCGACAACGTTGAGCTCGGGGTCGATCCGGCGCCGATCAGGTGACGGGATCGAGATCGATCGGCGGCAGGATCGTGGACTTCCCGGCCTTGAGCTTCACCTTGTGCGTGACCGGGACGTAGCCGTCCGCGCTCACTGTGACCGTGACCTCGCGGACGGGCTCGTCCAGCATGGGGATCGAGAGCGTCTTTCCGGCCTGGCCAGCGACCTTGCCGTCGACCAGCACTTCGGCGGGCTTGTCCGCCGACACCAGGAGGGTCGCGGGCTTCAGCGTGAGCCTCTGCCCTATGGCCTGCACCCTGCCGTCGGCCGCGGGCGGCAGCACGATGACCTGCCACTCGGCCGGCTCGCAGCAGTCCGGATCCTGTGGCTCGAACCGGATCGTGTGCTTCCCGACCGAGAGATCCATGGTCTGGTGGTGGAAGTAGTCGCCCAGCTTCACCCCATCCACCCAGATCTCGACGGTCTTGGGGAGCGGCACGAACTTGACCGGCGCCTTCACGCCCTTGGAGCCGGCGGCCAGGGCCTCGGGCAGCTTCTTGAGGGCCTTCAGGACCGGCATCTGCTTCGCGACAGGCTCCGTCTCCGGGGCCTCGGGTGCGTCAGCCACGGCCAGATGCGGCGAGACCTGCGAAAAGTCCGAGGCCGCATCGGCCGCAGGCTGCTGGCCGCCCGAACCATGCCCGCGGCCCGGTATCTCGCCCGGCGCGGCGCTGCCCGGCCATCCCAGGCCGAGCGCCGCGAGCACGGCAGGACCGCCCATGATGCCGGCCACGACCAGCGCCAGGGCCATGGCGAGCACGCCGAGACGCGTCACGAGCCTCCTGCGCGATCCCGCCTCCATGGTCTCGCTCACGCGCGCGACCGCGGCCTGGTTGTCGGGATCCAGGCAGAGGACGCGGTTCAAGGCGTCCATGGCCTCGGTCATGCGGCCCTCGAGCCCGAGCGCGTCGGCCGTCCTCATAAGGGAGGCGACGGTCCTCTCGACCGCGAAGCGCCTGTACGCCTCGGGGTCGGTCGTGAACCGCTCGAGATCCCCGACCGGATCCGTGACGCCCGAGGCTGCGAGGTAGGCGTCGAGCGCCCTGGCGACCGGCTCCAGCGTGGTCGGCCTTGCCTCTGGGTCCTTCTCCAGGCACGAGTGGATGATGTCGCTCATGGCACGGCCGGCAGACGGCGCCAGCCGCTCGGGCTGGACGATGTCTCCCTCGCAGATGCGCTTCAGCACGGCGTGCGGGTTCGGGCCCTCGAACGCGTGGCGGCCCGTGACCAGGAAGAACAGCAGGCTGCCGAAGCTGAACACGTCCGCGCGGGCGTCAAGCCCCTTGCCCAGCACGTGCTCCGGGGACATGTAGTAGGGCGATCCCAGGATCTGGCCGGTCACGGTCATGTCCTGCGTGTCCGTGATGTGCACGATGCCGAAGTCGGCGATCTTGAGCACCCCGTCCTCCGGGACGAGGATGTTCTCGGGCTTCACGTCGCGGTGGACGATCCCGGCGCCGTGGGCCACGATGAGCCCCTCGGCCACCTGCCTGGCCATTGCCGCGGCCAGCTCGGCCGGGAAGGGCCCGGAGGCGGCGTGGAGCCCGGCCAGGTGCGGCCCGCGGATGAACTGCGTGACTATGTAGCTCGTCTCGGATTCCTCGCCCGAGTAGTCGTAGATGGAGACGATGTTGGGGTGGGAGATGCGGGCGATGGTCATGGCCTCGCGGCGGAACCGCCTTCGCGCGTCCTCCCGCTTCTCGAGGTGGGGATGCAGGACCTTGACCGCGACCTCGCGGCCCAGGTCCTCGTCGACCGCCCTGTAGACCGATGCCATTCCCCCCTGGCCCACGACCTCGAGGAGGCGGTATTTCCCTAGCTTCTCGCCAACGTCGGGCGCCGGCATCGGGAACAACATAGCCCTGCCGGACTCGGGGGGTCAAGGAAGGGTCCCGGAAGCGGCAAGGGATTGACGCTGGCAAGGCAGGTGCGCAAGGGAGTCCTCAGGAGGGGGCATCGAGGAGGCCGTGATGCCCAGGAAGTACGACCCCGATTTCGAGAACAGGCCGCTCTCGCGCAGATCCGTGCTCGAGTGGATGGGCAAGGCCACGGTGCTCGCGCTCGGCGCGGGCCTCGCGGCAGCGTGCTCCAGGCGGCCGGGGCCCGCTCCTGAGGACGCGCTCTCCGAAGGGGACACCGGGGGGGATCCGGCAGGCGACGCGCCGGGTGACGCGCCGGGCGACGCTTCGCTCCCGTTCGAGCCGGGCGGCGATGGCATGGGCATCTACGATCACTGGAACGTCCGGAGCGTGGATCCCCAGGACCTCGCCGACATCCTGGCCGGCTGGAAGCTCAGGGTGGACGGCATGGTCGAGACGCCGAGGACGTACACGTTCGCGGAGCTTCTAGGTCTCGCGAGGCAGGATCAGGTCACGGACTTCCACTGCGTGGAGGGGTGGAGCGTGCTCGACGTGCCCTGGAACGGGATCCACGTGTCCACGCTGCTCGCGGCCGCGGGCCCGGCGGCCGGGTCGACCCACATCACGTTCCACACGGTGAAGGGCGAGTACAACGAGTCGCTGCCCATCGCGGTCGCGACCGAGCCGAGGACCATGCTCGGGTACGGGGTGGGAGGCTCGACGCTGCCGCTCGCGCACGGCTTCCCGCTCAGGGTGGTGGCGCCCAGGCTCTACGGCTACAAGAACGCGAAGCACGTGGAGCGGATGGAGATCACGGACCATGCGGTGGAGGGCTACTGGGTGGCCGCCGGGTACCCCTACGACGGGGAGGTCACGCCCTCCAGGCTGAGGCCGGGCAAGTACTGATCCGCCGTGGTATGCTGCCGTGCATGACAGGTGTCCACGAGGTCAGGATAGAGGGGCTCTCGTGGGGGGGCCGCGGCGTGGGTCACCTGGGCTCGGGGAAGGTGGTGATGGTGGCCGGCGCTGCCCCGGGCGACCTGGTGCGCGCGGCAGTGACGGAAGAGAAGGCTTCCTACGCGCTTGCCGACGTGGATGGGATCCTGGAGCCGGGCGAGAGGGTCGAGCCCGCGTGCGCGCTGGCAGGGAGGTGCGGAGGGTGCGGCTGGCAGCACGTTCCGGTGGCAGCCCAGCGCAGGTGGAAGCGCGATCTGCTCGCGGCCGAGATCGAGCGGCGCGGCATCGGGCCCGCGGGAGCCGTCGGCGAGGTGATCGCGGGCGCGGCCTCCGGGTTCAGGGTGAGGACGAGGCTCCACAGGCGCGGCACGGTCACGGGCTACGCCGCAGCGGGATCGAGCGAGATCGTGAGGTTCGCGGCATGCCCGGTGCTGGCCGCACCGCTCCAGGAGTTCGCATGCAGCCTGGCCGCGGCGCTCGAGGGCGGGCCATGCGGGGACGCGGACCTCGAGTTGTACGTGGACGTGCGGGGGCGGCGCGGGCTGCAGGTGGCGGACACTGGCCGGACCGGGCGGGCGGCCTGGGAGGGCCTTGCGGCCGGGCTGGGCGTCCACACGCTTGCAATCTCGCGCGGAAGGAGGACGATCGCGATCCCGGGCGACGCCTCCCTGGTCGAGGACTCGGCCGGCCTCGATCTCGGGTTCCAGCCGGGCGTGTTCGTGCAGACCAACCGGGAGATGAACGCCCGGCTGGTCCGGGCTGTCGTCGAGGGCGCTGGCGAGGGCGCATCGTTCGCAGAGGTCTACGCAGGCGCAGGGAACTTCACGCTGCACCTCGCCGGCCGGTTCTCGTCGGGTACGGCCGCGGAGCCTGACGGGCCGAGCGCGCGCTGGCTAGCGAGGAACCTGGCTGGCGCGGGACGCGTCAGGGCCGTGCGCGAGGACGACGCGAGCGCGGCCGCGCGGCTCGCGTCGGGCAGGCGCGTGGATCTCCTGCTCGCCGACCCGCCGAGGGCGGGCATGAGGCCGCTCCACGGCGTGTTCGCGTCGTCGCCGCCCAGGAGGTTCGTGCTCGTGTCGTGCCACCCGATGGCCGCGGTGCGCGACATGGAGCACCTCGCGAGGCTCAGGTACGGGCTCGAGAGCCTGACGCCGATCGACGTGTTCCCGCAGACCCCGCACCTGGAGATCGTGGCGGTCATGTCGCGGGAGTGTTCCGGCCCGGTCACGCCGAGCGGAAACTTCTGGCTGCGAGCGGCCGATGAGCACGCATGTCGGCGGGCGTGGCGCGCATGGTTCTCGCGGGCGGGATGGCGGTATGGGTGGCGGATGGGGGCGGCGGGACGCTCGAGATACGCGCCACGCCCGCCGCTGTAGAGGCTGGCGGCGGGCCCGACGAGGTGGTCGCGTCGATCGCGGCGAGCGAGGGGATCGCGAACAGGTACGGCGCTTTCTCGCTCTCGATCGAGGGCGTCGAGGATCCGCCCGGCATGCCGGATCCTGCCTGGGCCGCCACGTGGAAGGGCCTGGGCGGCCCGGCCCCGGCGATCCCGTCCGGCTCTGCCGGTGCGCTCTCGGGCATGGTCGTTGCCCTGAGCCCTGGCCACGGACTGTACTGGAACGAGGACCGCGGCCTCTGGACCACGCAGCGCGGCGAGCGCTTCGGGGCTATCGAGGACGAGTGGACTGCCCGCTTCGTCTCGTTCGACCTCGCACCGCTCCTCGAGGCGGCCGGCGCGACCGTTGCGGCGCTCAGGCAGGAGACGTCGCCGCCGCGGGAGGTCGTCGCGGGCACGGGCGCGGCAGCCTGCACGGCTGCGGCCGGCGCACCGTGCTACCTGTCGATCGATCCCGCGGGAGCCCAGGGCGACGTGGTGCCGGTCCACGCGCTCGTGTCAGGCCGGGACGGCTCGTGGACCCTGGGCCAGGAAGGCTGGGAGAGGGAGGCATCGACCTCCGGGTCCGGCGCCCGGCTCTGGACGCGGCTCGGCAGGTTCGTGGTGGACCCGGGATCGCCCTTCCTCGCGACCCTCTCCACGTGCCCGGGGGACGCGGGCACGATCTCGCTGTCCGGCATGCGCATGGGCGGCGGCACGGGCGACATCGACATGGGGGGAGGCTTGTCCGGGGCTGCCCGCTGGCAGGAGGCGGCGCGCTACTGGGTGGAGACGCTGGGCGCGCCCGAGGAGGTCTGGTCCACCACGGGCGACGAGATGGCGCGCGACAGGAGGTGCCGCGGGCGCTTCGCGGCCCTTACGGGCGCCGACGTCTTCATGTCGATACACACCAACGGCGGCGAGGGCACGGGCACGGTCACGTTCGTCCACGACTCGGCAGCGCCGGCAGGGAGCGAGGATCTGCAGGCCGCGATCCAGGCTGCGGTCGTGGACGCGATCCACGCGGAGTGGGACCCCGAGTGGAAGGACCGCGGGGCCAAGAGATCGGATCTCGACGAGCTCGCTGACGCGCGGCCCATGCCGTCAGTGCTGGTCGAGATCGCGTTCCACGACAGCGAGTGGGACGCGTGGCTGCTCTCGCAGCCCGCGTTCAGGATGACGGTCGCGCGCGCCATGGTGCGCGGGATGTCGTGGTGGGCGGATCCGTGGGCCGCGCCGCAGCCGCCCGCGCCGGTCGTGGACAGGGTCGTGAACCTGGGCAGCGGAAGGCTGCGCGTGGAGTGGCGGCCCGGGTCCGACCCGATGGTGCCGTACGACGCCGACTGGACCTACTCGCTGCACGCTGGCCGGGGCACGCGCGGCATGGACGGCGGACGCGACATGGGCCGCTGCTGCTCGGCCGAGGTGGCCGGCTTCGAGCCGGGCTTCGCGTACGCCTTGAGGATCGTGGCGCTCTCCACGGGCGGCGCAGGCCCGCAGTCGCCGGCAGCGGCTGTCGTGGTCGGCGACGCCGATGCCCGGATCCTGCTGGTCGACGGGTACTCGCGTCTGGACGAGGTCGTGGACGAGCCCGTGAATACGGGCGACACTGCCCTCGACCATGCGCTCGCGCTCGCGGACGCGGGGGGAGGCCTGGTGGCAGCGGACTTCGCCTCGCCCGCGGCGGCCACGTTCGCGCTCGCGTCCGGAACGTACTCGGCCGTGGACTGGTGGACCGGGCTGGGGCCAGAGGCAGGCGACTCGCTGACGGCCGAGGGCGCGGCCGCCATCTCGGCCTTCGTGGACAGGGGCGGCGCTGCCATCCTGTCCGGATCCGGGCTCGCGGCAGCCCTCGTGGGGGCGGGCGCGGCCCAGGCCTCGCTCGCGTCCGGCACGCTGGGCGCGTGGTCCGACGGTGCGCGCTGCGACGGGCCTGTCGCGTTCCCGTATTCCGCCGTCCCGCCGATCGCAACCTCCTCGGGGATCGTGTCGCCGCTCGGCATTGCAACACCCCTTGCCCTGTGCGAGG
>CAZGVR010000075.1:7495-11149 GCA_964528945.1 uncultured Myxococcales bacterium | reverse complement strand
GAGTGTGCTTCGAAGTGTAGATCTCGGTGGTCGCCGTATCATTAAAAAAAAAAGAGTCCTGCGCGGATGACTCCGACTGCTGCTCCAACATCTGCGACGTGGACACCTGCGCTCCGGCGGACACCTCGTGCCAGCCCGTCGGCGAGACCTGTTCGAGCGACGGGAACTGCTGCTCGGCGAACTGCATCGACGCTGGCGGCGGCATGTTACGGTGCGACAGCCTCGGATCATGCAGGCCGGGCGGGGAGGTCTGCACAGTGAACTCGGACTGCTGCAACGGGGCGTGCGAAGGCGGGACGTGCGCGATCCTGGGCGGCTGCACAGCGGCCGGCGAGCCCTGCACCGGCGTGCGGGAGTGCTGCTCCAACGCGTGCGCGGATCCGGGAACGGGAACCCCGGTGTGCCAGTACCTGAGCGGGTGCAGGCCAATCGGCGAGATCTGCCTTGCGAACGAGGACTGCTGCTCTGGCGAGTGCGTGTCCGACGGCGGGATCGTGATGAGGTGCAACAACCCCCCTGCCTGCCTGGACGCGGGCGAGATGTGCTTCGTGGGCGCATCCATGAACTGCTGCGGAGGCCACGACTTCTGCAGGCCCACGCTCGCGGGAGTGTACCGCTGCTTCAGCGAGGACATCCCGGACGGATCGTGCCTGGAGGACGCCGCCGCCTGCAGCTTCGCCGAGGAGTGCTGCTGCGGGCTGTGCGCCCTGGACATGGGAGGCAGTCTCGTGTGCTGCCCGGATGGGATCACGTGCGTCCCCGACACGGAGGCCTGCACCACCGACTGGGACTGCTGCTCGGGAAACTGCAACTCGCTCGGGTACTGCGGACCGGACGACACGATGTGCGTCGAGCTCGGGGGAGCCTGCGAGACCAATGCGGACTGCTGCTCGGGCTACTGTTCCCCGGTCACGAGCACGTGCTCCATTCCGATCTTCTAGGGAGGTGGAAACCATGTCCGGAAAGACACTCATGACCCTGACGCTGGCGGCCGTCATCGCGACCGCTGGCTGCAACAAGGACAAGGACGGCGGCGACAGGGGCGACATGGGCGCCGGGTGCTCCGAGGACGCGGATTGCGTGGACGGGCTCACCTGCTTCCTGGACGTGACAGGCGGGTACTGCACGCTGGACTGCACGACGGCGGCCTGTCCGGACGGCAGCACCTGCTCGTCCGCCCTGGGCACGCGGCTATGCATGCCCGGCTGCACGATCGCCGCCGAGTGCGCGGACGGCCTCTCCTGCGTGGGCGGCGCCTGCGTGCCTGGCTGCGAGGCCGACACGGACTGCGGTGACGCGGGCAGCGGCTTCGTGTGCGAGAACGGCGGCTGCGTGACCCCGACCACGATCGTGGGCGAGGTGTTCGACTCCGACACGCTCGAGCCGATCGAGGGTGCGCGAGTCGTCGTCATAGACAACGATACGATGGCCGCGGCCGCGCCGGTGGCGATCACGGACGCGGGCGGCAACTTCAGCCAGCGGGTCGTGCTCCGCGAGGACCAGGAGTCGATGGGCTTCACGCTGAGCGTGGCGGCCGAGGGGTACATGCCGTTCCCGGATCCGCCGCTCAGGCCGGCCATCCCCGAGCAGGTGTTCCGGTTCACGACCAGCGACACCGTGCCGGTCGCCCTGATCCATGACGCCTCGCTCGAGGGGCTGGGATCGATCGCGGGCACGGTCGCGCTCGGCGGCGGGACTGGCCTGGGAGGCTTCCTCGTGATCGCGGCCGGCACGGCGGGCAACGACATGTCGACCGTGTCGGACGTGGACGGCAGCTACGTGCTGCTCAACGTTCCCGACGGCACTTGGAACATGGCGGCGCTCATGGGAGGATACTCGCGCGGCTCGCTCGACGGCGTGGAGGTAGCGGGCGGCGCCGACGTCATCGACGCCGACATGACGGTGGAGGAGGGAACTGCCGGGAGCGTCTCGGGATCCACGAACTTCGTCGCCGGCGGCACGCCGCCCGCGAGCGTCGTCCTGTTCTACCCGGGTACGCTCGAGGCGGTCCCCGGCCTGCGCGTCATGACCGACGGCAACTTCGTCATCGAGGACGTCCCGGACGGCACATACGACGTCTACGCGACCTACGACAACGACTGCAACGTCCAGGACCCGGACTCCCAGCTCGCGCACACCGCCATCCAGCGCGTGACCGTTGCCGGGGCGCCCATCGTCATCGACACGACCTTCAACGTCACGGACGCTCTTCCCGTGACCGGCATCTGGGGAGCCGTGCCGTGCGTGCACGATGACAACTCCATCCTGGTAGTCACGTTCGAGCCGAGCGACGTCCCGATCTTCACGTGGGAGGACTACCCCGGCTCCACGCAAGGGTACGCCATCGAGGTCATCGACGTGTTCGGGAACGTGGCCTGGGGCGGGTTCGAGACCGACGGGACTCCTCTCCAGAGGTTCGATCCGCACGTGACCGAGGCGACGTACGCCGGCGACCCGCTCCAGCCGGGCTACAACTACCGCTGGAGCGTGTGGGCGCTCGCAAACGACTCGGGCTCTCCGCTCGGTTTCAGGTACATCTCACAGACCGAGAACCTACGCGGTCTCTTCGAGATCCGCAGGCCGATCGAGTAGCCCACGCGCGGGTCTGCCTCCGCAAAACTTGACTCCCGGGTGATACTGCTGCGTGATCGCAGCAACTCACTAGAGGGAGGTCACCATGAACCGCTCGAGGATCGCCGCCCTTGCGGCATCGACCGTAACGATCGCGCTGCTCCTCTGCGCGGCGCCCGGGACCGCCGCCGGAGCGGCGGCCAAGCCAGGCAAGAAGTCGAAGGGCATGGAGGCATGGCCGCAGCAGGCCGAGCCAGGGACCTGTAGCGGCAGCGGCATCGTGATCCCGCCGCTGGGCGGCGGCGAGGTCACCATGCCGTGGGCCGACTTCGCCAAGCTCCTCGAGGCAGTCAAGCTGACGGATGCGCCCGAGTATCCCCCGGTCTCCTACTCGGTCGAGAAGGCCACGTACGAGTGCGACGTGGCGGCGGACGGGAAGTCCGCGTCCGTGAAGGCCGCGTTCTCGGTGCGCGTGATGCAGGCAGGCTGGATCATGGTCCCGCTCGTGCGCGGCGACCTGGGAATCGATTCCTTCGAGACGGAAGGCTCGCCCGTGTCCCTGGTCCAGTCATGGGGGGAGGTGAGCGCGGTCGCGCACGGACCTGCCGCGTTCGCAATCACGCTGGTCCTCTCCAGGACGGTCGGCTCCGAGTCGGGGATGAACACGCTGAACATCGACGGACCGCAGGCCGCGAGCGCCTCGCTCTCGTGCACGTTGCCCGGCAAGGGCCTCGAGGTCAAGGTGGAGCCCGGACTCGTGTCCGGCGAGACCGAGGCCGACGGCAAGGTCAGGATCACGGCTAGCCTGTTCGGCGGATCCTTCGGCATGAAGTGGTGGGAGGCGGTGCAACTCCCCGACTCGGAGAAGAAGGAGGAGGAGGCCCTCAAGATGTACGGCGAGGTCCACACGCTCCTCAGGGTCGGCGAGGGGCTCCTGCGCGGCATCGCCTCGGTCGACTACTCGATCCTGAAGGCCGGAGTCCGGGAGTTCCGCATCATCGTGCCCGACGACATCTCGGTGATCGACGTGAAGGGGACCGACCTCGCGAGCTGGGAGGTGAGGGACGAGGACGTGGTGGAGCG
>CAZGVR010000075.1:5890-7485 GCA_964528945.1 uncultured Myxococcales bacterium | reverse complement strand
CGGCACGAAGGTGCTGCACGCCTTCCTCGACTACAAGGTGAAGGACTGGTACACGCTGAGCATCGCGTGGGACAAGCCCATGGGCAAGACGAGCGCTGTCGTCGAGGTCCCGAGGCTCGTCCTCCTCGACGTCGAGCGCGAGACCGGCACGGTCGGAGTGGAGGTGCTCACGAACGTCGAGGTGCGGCTGGAGAAACTGGCGGAGATGGCCCAGCTCGACGCTGCCGAGCTTGGCCACCCGGTGATGAGCGGCGCGGAGCACCCCATCCTGCTGGGCTTCAAGTACGTGAAGCAGCCCTGGGCCCTCGTGCTCGACGTGAAGAAGCACGAGGACGTCCCGGTCCTGGTGGCGACGGTCGACGTGGCGGACTACACGACGCTCCTGACCGAGGACGGCAAGCTCCTGACGCGCGTGCTGCTCTCGATGCGCAACAACATGAAGCAGTTCCTCAAGGTGGAGCTTCCACCCGAGTCGGAGCTCTGGTCCACTTACGTAGCGGAGAAGCCGGTAAAGCCGGGGCGCGACGAGGAGGGACGGATCCTGATCCCGCTCGAGAAGAGCCAGGGGAACTCGATCATGTCCAACTTCGCGGTCGAGGTCGTCTACCTCACGAGGACCGAGTCCCTGGGATTCAAGGGCGAGCGCACGGTCTCGCTCTGCAAGATAGACCTTCCGGTCACCCACCTGCAGTGGAGCCTCTATCTCCCGGAGAAGTACAAGGTGAAGAAGTTCCACGGGAACGTCGACGAGTGGGAGGGCGAGTTCCAGCCGATCGCCGAGGCTGCACAGTTCGCAGCCTACGACGTCATAGAGAAGGCCGCGCAGGCCAACGTCATGGAGAACGTCCAGGTGGACATGCGCGAGTACAACGAGGACCTCGAGCTCCAGGCCTACTTCGCTCCGAGCCAGTCGCTCGGGAAGGGAATCCTCCCGGTCAAGCTCTCGGTCCCCAAGCAGGGCAACCTGAAGCGCTTCGTGAAGCTCCTGGTGATCGACGAGGCGGCGGAGGTTTCCTTCAAGTACAAGAAGACCTTCAAGTACCGCTAGCCGCTAGCTTCCGCGTGACGGGTTCTCGCCCCTGCGCAGGCGCGTCCCCGCGGTCGGCGACAGCTTCCAGGGCCTTCGCACCAGCGGCTCGCGCCCGCCCTTCTCGCACAGGAACACCAGGCCGCTCCTCATGAGGTCGTCCATGGGCACCGACGGATCCTCGAGGATCCTGAGGTAGTCGCGCACGCTGTCCGTCGTGGGCCCGATCCCTCCCGAGTACAGGAACCCCCTCACGTCCCTCATGAGCTCGTCCACGCCCGAGTACCGCCTGTCCGGCTCGCGCTCGAGCATCCGGGAGACGATGCGCGACAGCTCCTGGCTCGCGCCCTGTATCACGTCGCAGGGCATTGCCAGGGGCTCGTCGAGGTTGACCAGGGCGTATGACAGCTGGGCCATCGCATTCGGCGTCGGATCGAGCGTCCTGTTCGGGTTGAAGCCCGTCATCAGCTCGTATGCCAGGAGTCCCAGCGAGTAGACATCGGCCCGGAAGTCCACCGTCTCCCCGAGCAGGACCTCGGGCGCGGCGTACGGGATCTTGCCGCAGAAG
>CAZGVR010000075.1:1302-5880 GCA_964528945.1 uncultured Myxococcales bacterium | reverse complement strand
CGCCCTCTCCCTGGGCCGCGCTCACGGTGGCGGCCACGCCGAAGTCCGAGAGCTTGACGAACCCGTTCTCCTTCTCGATCAGGATATTGCCGGGGGAGATGTCCCGGTGCACGAGGCCCACTTCCCCGGTCGAGAACCGCCGCGTGTGCGCGTGATGGAGCGCGCGGCAGACCATGAAGAGTATGAACCCGACGATGGAGCAGGGGATGCGCCAGACCCCCTCGCCCTCGAGGACGCGAGGCTGGTCCATGCCGTGCAGCCTCACGAGTCCGTCGAGGTCCATTCCCCTCACGAACTCCATGGCGATGAAGGTCGCACCGCCGCTCGTGGTCCCCGAGTCGACGAACCCCACGATGTTGTCGTGGCAGAGCTCGGAGATCCGCCTGGCCTCGCTGGCCAGATCCGACGCGAGCTCGGGGTCCGGGAGGATGACGAACTTGAGCGCCACGTCCTGCCTGTGTCCGCCCGCGCTGAGCCGCTGCGCGTGCCAGACCTCGCCCAGCCCACCGGCGCCCAGGAGCCTCAGGAGGCGATACTCCGCAAGGGCCCGGAACCTGTCTCCGGGCTCGAGGCCGCTGCCCTGGATCTCCGGTGCAGCGGTGTCGGGGAAGTCCTCGTGTACTTCGCTCATGGCCAGACGAACCTCGGGAACTTTAACCTCCGGCGCCCCGGAACGCCAGATCAAATGCCTAGTTGGCCCTGATGCACCAGGACGAGACCGTCCCGGTCCCGCCCATGGTGTCGTCCTCGACGCGAAGCTGGTAGCGTCCGGTCATCCAGTCCCCGACAAGGCCGGTGAGGTTGAAGGTGGTGGGGATCGAGCCGCCGGATCCGTTCCAAACGGTCTGCTGCTGGCCGTTGGCCTCGGTTATGGTGATCGTGAGATCGGAGGGAGACGAGTGCGAGACGCCGAGCGTCAGCGTCGGCACGAGCGTGCCGAAGGACCTCACCAGGTTCGGGATCTGGTGCTCGTAGATCGAGACTCCGGGGCAGTATCCGGAGCTAGACGTGTCGCAGTCCTCGATGCTGCCCGTGTCCGAGGCGCAGGAATTCAGCGTGGCGTATATGTCGGTCGAGACGTAGCCTGCCGGATCCATCGGGGTCAGGCACCAGCTCGTCACGCTCGTCGTGCCGGCGAGCGGAATCCACGCCGTGTCGTTCACGCGCAGTGTCCATGTCCCGTCGACCGGGGAGTCCCACCACACGGGGATGTCCCAGGTGTCGGGGAGATCGTAGAAGAGCCCGCTCGGGTTTCCCTGGAACTCCTTCCAGAAGATCCTCTGTACGCTCGTGGGAGACATGAGGATCACCTCCAGGTAGCTGAAATCGCTAGGAATCCCCAGGATCCTCTTGGCAGCCACCGCGATGTCCAGGCGCATCACCTTGCCGCCTCCGAGCGATGGCATTGACACCGTGCCGCTCAGGCTGCCACCGTTGGGGACAGTGAAGGCGGTGCCGCACACCGGAACGCCCCAGCCTGTGGCGTCGGTTCCGGGATCCGTGCCCGGGTCGAAGCCCGTGTCCACCACGGTGTCCATGCCGGGATCGAACCCAGTATCGTACCCCGTGTCGTAGCCCGTGTCGTAGCCCGGATCGAATGGTATGTCGGGGACTGTGTCCGACCCCGGGTCATAGCCCGGATCGTACCCGGGATCCCACCCCGTGTCATAGCCCGTGTCGTAGCCAGTATCCAAGCCCGTATCGAAACCAGGATCGAAACCAGGATCGAAGCCCGTGTCCACCGTAGTGTCATCCACTGGATCGACCCCGGGATCCACCGCAGGATCCTCCCACGAATCCCCCCCCGTGTCGTCCGCCGTGTCTTCCGCCGTGTCCGGTTGTAGATCGACGCCTGCGTCCCAACCCGTATCCGTGTCCTGGTCCACGACCCGGGCGCAGCCGGCAACGATGACCAGCCCCGTGACCGTCATTAGACGACGCAAGTCGATCCTTCGAACGGCTGCCTTCATTCCTCGGTCCCCACGAGCCGCGCGGGCCGGCTTCCGGCGTTGCACCGTGTACCCACGGATGATAGCATGGAGACCGGCTTTCAGCCATCTGCCGGTGGCTCTCGCCCGGAGTGTCCCATGAACAAGCAGATCTCCAAACTGTGGTCGATCTCGAACCGCATCCTCCTGTCAATCACCGGGCTGCTCCTGGTGTTCCTCGTCGTCACGCTGCTCGTGTCGCGCAGGCAGCTGGACAAGGCCCTGGATCGAGGCGACTACCTCCGCCCCCACATGAACAGGTTCCTGGCCTCGCAGGGTGCACAGGGACGGTACCTCGAAGCCTCTGCCTCGGTCGCGGCCGGCGACCCCGGTCTGGTCGATTGCCTGGCCGCGACCCGGAGGGCCGCCATCGCGTCGGAGGCGGCCGCCACCGGCACGCTGGGCATGCCCTCGCTCCCTCCTGGGTTCCAGGGCTGCGATCCGGTGAAGCGTTGGAAGTCCATAACCGAGAGCCTCGAGGCTGGCTTCGATCCCGACTTCGTCCTGCTGACGGATGCCATGGACACTCCGATCGGCGACGTCCCCGAGGGGATCACGGCCGAGGTGCTGAGGCGACACCTCTTCTACCAGCAGATATCCCAGGGGCTGGCGACCTCGGGATGGGTGGTGCTCGACGGGATCACCTACCTGATGAGCGGTGCCTCTGTCAGCAGCGTCGCCGGCGAGAGGCTGGGGGCGGTGCTCGTCGGCATCAGGCTGGAGAAGATCCTCAGGGACTTCTCGTCGCAGTCGGACGACAAGCGGGACAAGCAGCAGAACCTGATCCTCGTCTCCGAGGGCAGCACCCTCGCCTCCACCTTCGACGAGGGCGAGGTCAAGCCTGCTGCCCTGGCCGCGGCCGCCGCCCCGGACAACCGCCAGGAGGTCGATGAGGGTGGCAAGACGAGGGAGGTCCTGTCAATCGGGCCGGCGACCTACGACTTCACCGAGGCCGGCAGGCAGGTGTTCGCCGGCGCCGCGCTCGCCGATGCGGACCTGCTCATGGCGCGGCAGCGCACGGCCTTCAACGAGAAGCAGGCCCAGTTCGCGAAGCCGATCTACCTGACCGGCATCGTCTCGATAGCCGCGGCCATGCTGCTCGGCTTCCTCCTCGCCCGCTCCATAGTGCGGCCGCTACGCGGCTTCATCCGCTACACCGAGGACATGAGCAAGGGTGGTGGCGATCTCACGCACCGCTTCCCGGTCGACGGCAACGACGAGCTGGCGCAACTGGCCCGCAACTTGAACGCCATGCTCGATCAGCTCCAGTTCCTGGTGAGCCAGGTCAAGGGCTCCAGCCTGGAGGTCGGCAACTCCGCCGCCGAGATCTCGGTCACGGCGAGCCAGCTCCACACGCGGAGCCAGGAGGAGTCCGTCAAGATCGAGGACATCACGACCGCCGTCAACGAGATGAACCGCATGATCCAGCAGCTCTCGCAGAACACGCAGTCCGCGGCCGATCAGGCGAGGAGGAGCGGCGAAGACGTCAGCTCCGCGTCCAGCGCGATCCTCGACATCCGCAAGGTCGTGGTGGATTCGAGCGGCCACGTGAAGACCCTCGGCGAGCACTCGGCGCGCATCGGCAACATCGTCGAGACGATCCGCCAGATCGCGGACCAGACGAGCCTTCTCGCGCTGAACGCCTCGATCGAGGCGGCGCACGCGGGCGAGCACGGCAAGGGCTTCGCCGTCGTGGCCAACGAGGTCTCGAACCTGGCGGACCGCGTCAACAAATCCGCGCGCCAGATCGAGGAGCAGCTCGCCCAGATCCGCCTGCTGACCGAGCAGGCCGTGCGGACCATGGAATCCGGCACTCAGACCGTGGACGGTTCGGTCACCCGCATCGACTCCACCTTCCGCGGCCTCAACGAGATGATCACGATGGTCCAGGAGATCGGCGAGCGGGAGAAGGAGCAGGCCCAGGTCTCGGACAACATCGCGAGGAACATGGAGGACATCTTCATGCTCGTGAGGGAGAGCCTGAGCGCGACAGAGCAGACCGTTAGCGAGGCCGAGAGGCTCAAGGACCTGGGCAAGGTCCTCCTCGACAGCGTGGACGAGTTCAAGACGGCTGAGGATCCGGCAAACGCCGGCGGCGGGCGCGCGGCCGCCAGTGCGGGCGTGCCGAAGGCGCTGCCCGGCCGTCGTCGCGAGGACGGGCGGCCCGCCGGCGGTGACGGGAAATGACCACGAGGTTTGCCCTTGTCGAGGCTTGACGAACGCGGCAGCGACGGCGAGATCCTGAGGCTCGTCGGGTTCAGGATCGAGGAATGGCGCTTCGCCGTCAGGCTGGCCCAGGTCCAGACGTCGATCATGCCCTGCCACGTGACGAGGGTCCACCACACGCCTTCCTTCGTCAGCGGCATCATCAGCATCCGCGGCACCATCGTGTGCGTCTTGGACCTCGGGGATCTGCTCGGCCTTGCCAGGTCGGGGTCGGCGGCGCAGCGTTTCATCGTCGTGAGCGCGGACGGCGCGCAGGCAGCCATGCCGGTCCACGACGTGTTCAGGGTCCCCGACGTGCCGGTGCGCGTGGTGGAGCCGCAGCCGCCTTCGACGGACGCGGCCCATCGCGAATTCCTCCCGGGCA
>CAZGVR010000075.1:0-1292 GCA_964528945.1 uncultured Myxococcales bacterium | reverse complement strand
CAGGGAGCCGAGAGGACCCCTGGCGAGGACACGCTCACGATTATCGACGTGGGCGCGCTGTTCGCGTCGCCGCGCCTCCGGGCGCTCAGGGGGCGCAGGTGAAGCCTGGGAACGAGGACATGTCGGCCGTGAGGAGCCTCGTGGAGGGCGCCTCGGGCGTTGGAGTGTCCGGACACCTCGCCGGCAGGCTAGAGGCTCACGTCGCCGCCGAGGTCGCTCGCATGGGGCTCACGGGGACACCGGACCTCATCGAGATGATCCGACGCGGAGGGTCGCAGGGACGCTACGCCCTCGACCGGATCCTGGCCGCGGTGCTGGTCCACGAGACCTTCTTCTACAGGTTCCGCTCCCAGCTCGCGGCCGTGGAGGGAGCGCTGGGCCGTCTCGTGGCCTGCGGCAGGATGGCTCCGATCAGGATCTGGAGCGCCGGTTGCTCGCGCGGCCCGGAGCCCTACACGCTCGCCATGATCGCGGACCGGGCAGCCTCGAGAGCCAGGAGCCGCGTGGTCGTCAGCGTCCTCGGCACCGACCTGTGCGAGGACTTCCTGGCGGCGGCTCGCCTGGGAGTCTACGCGGAGGACCGGGTCAGGGAGTTGCCGGCGGATCTCGCGTCCAGGTACCTGGAGAGCGCGGGCGGGGGATCGTTCCGGGTATCGCGCGCCCTGGCAGACATGGTGCGCTTCGCGCGCCACAGCCTGCTCGATCCGCCCCCCGAGAGGGATTTCGACGTCGTGTCCTGCAGGAACGTGCTCATGTACTTCCACGAGGACGCGCGGCGCACGGCCCTCATGAGTCTTGCCTCGGCGCTCGCTCCGGGCGGGCTGATGCTCGTCGGGCATACGGAGAGCCTTCGCGACGTCCAGGATCTCTTCGCGCCAGATCGCGGCCTCGGCCTGGGCATCTACAGGGCCGCCAGCCCCGCCACCCTCGCCGCCCACGCATATACACCCTCTTCCCGGCCGGCTTCGCCGGCCGCCCCTCTCCCTCGAGGGAGAGGGACGCGCGAAGCGCGGGGAGTGGGTGGAACAGAGCCGAACAGGGAAGGAAGACAAAGGTCGAGGAGATCGACCGTGCCACCCGGCGAGACCAGCGTGGAGCTCACGGGAGAGTACGACGGCGCCAGGAACCCCGAGAGGATCGAGGCCTTGAAGGCGCGCCTCGGCCGGCTGATCGACGGCGGCCTCGACCTCGTGATCGTGGCCGATCCCGCGACCTGCCTAGACGACTCGACGGGCAGGCTGGTCGCGCGCGCGGCGAGGCCGGCCCCCGCGCGCGGCGGCCCCCCCGCCGGC
>CAZGVR010000074.1:9107-11149 GCA_964528945.1 uncultured Myxococcales bacterium | reverse complement strand
TCAGAAGGAGTGACGAGGCGGGAAGAAGGTCAGCCTCCCCGATGAGGGCCTGCAGGCATTGCCTGGCCGTTGCTGTGCAGTCTATCGAGCTGTGCCTCGCCAGAACTCCGTTCGCGCCGTGATCATTGACCTTTCGCCCGCACCCGGGCACCGTCGGCCATGCTTCGCATCATCTGGATCACCGTCCGGGCCCTGCTCTCAACCTTCCGCCGGGACTTGGCCCTGGAGAACCCGGTGCGCCAACCATGAAAACGTTTTCATGGTCCGTGAGTCATGCTACAAGTCAGGAAGGGGCAATAAAATGGCGAAATGCCGACATAAACGGCAGAATGCATAACCGTTTCAAGCACATAGCAGTATATGGACCTCGAACGCAGGCATGTTGCGTTTCTTGGTCAATGACCTTCGTGAAGGGCGACGCGATCGCGGGCATATGCATCACCTGCGCCAACATCCTCGCCGGCCTGGTCATAGGGGTCTGGCAGATGAAGATGGACGCGCGCGAGGCGCTCGAGGTCTTCGCCATCCTCACGATCGGGGACGGCCTCGTCAGCCAGATCCCGGCGCTCGTCCTGTCCACCGCGGCCGGCTTCCTGGTGACGCGCGTGGCGAGCGAGGACGCGGGCTCGCACCTCGGCGCGGACGTCGCGCGCCAGGTGATCGCGCAGCCGCGCGCGCTCAAGATCGTGGCGTGCCTGCTCTTCGGCCTGGGCTTCGTGCCCGGCTTCCCGCTGGGACCGTTCGCGGTCCTCGGCCTGCTCGCCGGCTTCTTGGCCTACGCCGTCGAGCGTGGTGCTGACATAAGGGCCGCGGTCGCGCGCCTCAGGCCCGGCGGCGCACGGCCGGATGAGGCCTCGGGCAAGGCCGAGGACCGCCCCCCGGGTGAATTGGCGGCCGACTCGCCGCTGCTCGTGCCCGTCCTCGTCGACGTGGCCCCGCGCGTCCTCGGCCTGGGAGCCGGGGCGAGGGACGCGAGGCAGGGCCTGGACAGGGAGATCCCCAGGATGCGCGCGCGCCTCCACGATGACCTCGGCCTCTCCCTCCCGCACGTCGTCGTGCGCACCAGCGAGCCGCCCGAGCCGGGCGCGGACTTCATGATCCGGATCCGCGAGGTGCCCTCGGGCCGCGGCGAGGTCCCGGCCGGGAAGATCTTCTGCTCCATCCCGCCGCGTCAGCTCGAGGACGGCGGCATCGAGGTGCTCGAGGCTCACGACCCGGTCACTGGCCAGAGCGGCGGCTGGATCGACGAGTCCCTGGAGCGGCGCGCGTCCGCCTTCGGGTGCCCGGTGCTGACCGGGCCCGGCTACGTGATCGCGTGCCTCGAGGAGGCCGTTCGCATGAGGGCTGCCGACCTCGTGGGCGTCCAGGAGGTCCAGGATCTCCTGGACTCGCTGGAGCGGACCAGCCCGGCCCTCGTGCGCACCACGGTCCCCAAGCCCGTGGACCTGAGGACGCTGGCGGACGTCTGCCGCCGCCTCGTCGAGGAGGGTGTGAGCCTCCGTCACATGGCGGAGATCCTCGAATCCCTGTCGCGCTGGGCAGGCACGCAGAAGGACCCGGTCCAGCTCACCGAGCTCGTGCGCGCGGCCCTGGCGCGGCCGATCTCGGCGCGGCACGCGGCCGCGGACGGGGAGGGGATCGACGTCCTGCTCGTGTCCACCTCGGTCGAGGAGGCGATAAGGGTCTCAATCCACAGGACCGACCACGGCAGCTTCCTCGCCCTGGATCCGGAATCGGCCCGTGACATCGTGGAGGCGGTCGCCGCGGAGATCGCGGCCTTCCCCTGGACAGCGGCCCGCGTACCGGTCCTCGTGACGCAGTCGGACACGCGCCGCTTCCTCCGCAAGCTCGTCGAGATCGATCACCCGCGCGTCGCGGTCCTCTCCTACCAGGAGATCGACCCGGCGCTGGCGCTCAGGCCCGTGGGCGAGATCGCGGTCGGCCGTGGAGGCACGGACGGCAGAGGCAGCAGGGGCGGCGGCCCGTGAAGCACGGGTAGGAGGAGGACCGGATGGAGACAAGGGACAGGCTCGTGTTCGCGC
>CAZGVR010000074.1:6666-9097 GCA_964528945.1 uncultured Myxococcales bacterium | reverse complement strand
GGACGTGGACTCCACGGACCGCGCGCTGGAGCTGACCGGGCGTCTCGCGGGTCACGCGGGCGTGTTCAAGGTCGGGCTGGAGCTGTTCGTGAGGAGCGCGCTCGAGGGCACTGACCTCCTGGGCCGCATTGCCGCGAGCGGCGCGTGCCGCGTCTTCCTGGATCTCAAGGTCCACGACATCCCGGCGACCATGAGGGGCGCGATCCGGTCCGCGGCCGCTGCCGGCCGGGTGGACTACCTGACCATGCACGCCTGCGACGGCATGGAGTCCATGCGCGACAGCCTGGCCCCGGCAGGGTCCGTGAAGGTGCTGGGCGTCACCGTGCTGACGAGCGTGGCCGTCGCCGCCCTCCCGGCGCTCGGCTACTCGCTCTCCATGGACGACCTGGTCCTCGCCCGCGCGCGCTGGGCCCTCGAGGCCGGCTGCGCGGGCGTCGTCTGCTCGGGAGGCGAGGCTCGGAAGGTCCGCGATCTCGCGGGCCCGGGCTTCCTGGTCGTGACCCCCGGCATCCGGCCGAGCTGGGACGCGGGCGTGCAGGACCAGAAGCGCGTGGTCACGCCCGCGGACGCGATTCGCTCCGGCGCCGACATGATCGTGGTGGGCCGCCCCATAAGGGACGCGTCAGACCCTGCCTCTGCGGCAGACAGGATTGTCGAGGAGATGGACGGGGCTCTCGCGGCGGGCCGGGGCTGACCCGACAGGGCTACTTCATTATCTTCTCGAGCTCGGACATGTTCGGGAGCTCGGAGAGGTTCGGCATGAGCACGATCTCGATGCGGCGGTTCTGGGCCTTGCCTTCCTCGGTCTCGTTCTCGGCCTCGGGCTTGTACTCCGAGTAGCCGGCCGCGCTCAGCGAGGTGGGCATCACGCCCTGCTCCTGGAGGAACTCGACCACGCTCACGGCCCTTGCCGTGGACAGGCTCCAGTTCGAGCCGAACTTCTTGCCCTTGATGGGCACGTTGTCCGTGTGGCCCGCGACCTGGAACTCGCGGTCGTCGATCGTCTTGAGCACGGCCGCGATCTCGGCGAGCGTGGCCTGGCCCTCCTCGGACAGCGTGGCCGATCCCGAGGCGAACAGGATCGCGGAAGGCAGCTCCAGGACCATCTGCCCGCCCTTTATCTTGACCTTGAGCTTTCCGGCGTCGATCAGGCTCTTGAGCTGCTCGAGCATCTTCTCGAACGTCTCGAGCCGCTTCTTGGCCTGGGCCTCGGCCTCCTCGAGCTGGGTCACGAGCTTCTCGAGGTCGAACTTCTCCCCCTGCAGGGAGGCGATCGCGTCCTTGAGCTTGGTGTTCTCGCCCTCCAGCTCGGTGATCCTGGCGTCGGTCGACGCCTTGAGGTCGGCGAACTGGGCCTTCAGATCCTCGATCTCCTTGAGCTTTCCCTGCCACTCCTCCTCGGAGTAGCCGCATCCAGCGATCATGCCGGTCACAATCAGCGTTACCAGGAGCTTCTTCATTTTGGACCTCCCGTCCTTTTCGGTTCGGAGTCCTTCCTATCTCGCTTCACGGGTCGAGTCAACATAGACTGGCCCGCATGACTGCCAAGATGCGCACGCGCAGGACGAGGAAGGTCACGATCGCCACCTTCAACGTGAACTCCGTGAGGAGCAGGCTCGGGATCGTGATCCCCTGGCTCGCAGGGAACCGCCCGGACGTGCTCTGCATGCAGGAGACCAAGGTGGTGGACGCAGACTTCCCGGCCGCGGCGTTAGAGGAGATCGGCTACCGCGTGTCCTTCCGCGGCGAGAAGTCGTACAACGGGGTCGCGATCGCGAGCCTGGAAGAGCCGTCATCGGTCTCGAGCGGGTTCGACGACGGCGGATCCGCCGAGGAGACCCGGATGATCTGCGCGGACGTGTGCGGCATCACGGTGCTCGACACGTACGTGCCGCAAGGCCGCGAGGTGGGCACGCCCCACTACGCGCACAAGCTGGGGTGGCTGGCCCGCCTCGGCCGCTGGTTCGACCGCCACGCGGGCCCGGGCGCGCTCCTCGCCTGGTGCGGCGACATCAACGTGGCGCCCGCGCCCGAGGACGTGCACGACCCCGGGAGGCTGGAGGGCCACGTGTGCTTCAACCCCGAGGTGCGCGACGCGCTCGCCCGCATCCGCTCGCGCGGTCTCGTGGACGTGTTCCGCAAGCACCACCCCGAGCCTGGCTGCTACACGTTCTTCGACTACCGAGTGAGGGGTTCCGTGGACCGCGGCCTGGGCTGGCGCGTGGACCACATCCACGCCTCGACCGCGCTGGCCGCCCGCTCGGTGGACGCTCGCATAGACCTCGGCCCGCGCCGGGCCGACATGCTTCATCGCCGAATGGTGCGCCGGGGCGAACATGAAGCCGATCCCGGCCTCGCTGATGCAGGCGGCGATCATGTCCGGCGGCAGGTCGATCCGGACGCCGAGGGCGGCGAGCGTGTCGGCGGCGCC
>CAZGVR010000074.1:0-6656 GCA_964528945.1 uncultured Myxococcales bacterium | reverse complement strand
TGGTGTTTCCCGAGGAGGCCCTCATGAGCGCGATTGGATCTCACCTCGAGCCAGCCAGGGGCCGGGTCCTTGGCGTGGCGGCGTGCTGCGTGGCGCTCGCGCTCGCGGGCGCGTGCTGCCCTTGCAGGCATGGTGTGGCGAATGCGGCCGGCTCCCACGGGAAGGTGCTCCATGGCAAGGCAACCTGGTATGCGGACTCGCTCCACGGCAACAAGACCGCATCCGGAGCCAAGTACGACAAGACCAAGCTCACCGCGGCCCACAAGACCCTGCCGTTCGGCACCAAGGTGGAGGTGACCAATCTCGGAAACGGCCTCAGCGTCGTCGTCACGATCAACGATCGCGGCCCGTTCGGCAAGGAAGATCGCATCATCGACCTGTCCAGGGCCGCGGCCGAGGCCCTGGACATGATAGACGCCGGCGTCGTCCAGGTGGCCGTCGTCGTCCTCGAGTGATCCCGCCTACTTGTCCTGGCCCTGCTTCTCCTTCGAGGAGCCGGCCTTCTCGGGCTCGGGCTTCACCACGTCGGGCGGTTCCTCCTTTGGCGGCTTCTTGGCCGCGATCTCCTCGGGCAAGCACTTGGTGATGTCGCCGGTCAGGTCCTCGGTCGGGTCCTCGGTCGGGTAGTTGAGCGTGTACGACCCGCTCATGTCGTCGACCGTGACCTCGATCGTGAGCGAGGGCTGCCCCATCTCGACCGGCGTGCAGATGCCCACCTGGTAGTTCGAGTGGGCGATTGCGTCCACGCGCTTGGCCACCTCCACGAGCACCGCGTTCAGCGCGTCCGCGTTCTCGGCCATGACGAAGTACTCGTCGTGCGACGCGAGCTCCCTGAGCTTCCCCTCGTCGTACGCGCCGCGTATGCCGATGCTGATGAAGTTCGTGCCGTACCCCTTGATCGACTCCTTCTTGGCCGCGAGCGCCTGCTTCCTCATCAGCTTCTCGTCGCCCGCCTCGTGCGTCCCGTCCGTGAGGATCACGACCGTCCGCTCGACCAGATCCGCATCCGACCCCGCGGTCTCGACCACCTCGATCGCCTTCATGTAGGCGCCGTAGAGGTTCGTGGTCCCCAGGCTATCGGCGGTCGCGAGCTTGTCCAGCACGCCGTGCAGCTTGGTCGGGTTGTCCGTGAACTCCTGGACGACCTGGATCTTCTCGGTCCTGCCGAACACGACGATGGCCACCTTGTGCTTCATGGCCTCCTCGGGCTCGGTGACCAGCTTGTCCACGAAGCTGTGCGCGCCAGCGAGCATGTCGTCGAGCGCCTGGTTCTTGAAGATCGAGTCCGACATGTCGAGCGCGAGCACCGAGTAGAGCTCGAACGTGGACGGCTTGCCGGGCTTGGAGGCCCCTCCTCCCTCCTGCCCCGCGCCGAAGGGCTCCTTCTTCTCGTCGTTGATCACCTTCACGTCGGTGTCCGCGAGCGGCCTGACCGGGTAGCCCTGGTAGTCGAGGACCCTGAAGGTGACCTGAATGCCGGCGGGCGGGTGGAGCTTGCTCCGCACCTTGTCGATGACGAGCTTGTTCGCGCACCCGCACGCGAGGACGAAGAGCAGCGCCGCAAAGAGCTTCGTGGACTTCATGTGTGCCTCCGGGATTACCTGGCCGTTTCTATGCCATGCCCCCTGCCGTGTAAACACCGGGGCCCGGGGAAGCGACTACGGGCTCTCGACCATCGACGCGGCCGCGACCGGGATGCCGGACCGCCTCTCTGGCCTGAGCCGGACGACCTGAGCCGGCGCCCGGGCCTTTTCGGCCCTCTCGCCATGGTAGCGCGTCAGGATGGTTGCCGGCTGGATCGCGTCGCCCAGCAGCTTCGTCCTCAACTTCCACGCCGAGGTCATGGCGGGCATGATCATCCTCATGAGCCCCTCCGCGGCCGTGGGCGGGAGGTCCCTCGTCACCTCCTGCCCAAGGCTCCTCGCGCGCCCTTCCTCCAGGGCGTTGGCCGGGTGGCGGACGAGCGCGGGCAGGATGCACGACCACAGCCTGAGCCGCTCCTCGATCTGGTCCTTTCGCGCCTCCAGGCAGGCGTCGCGCCGCATGCCCGCTAGCCGCCTGTAGCCCCTGTACGAGGTGTCCACCACCCTGTACATCGAGCTGGAGTTGACCGCGTAGTCCTTGTCGAACGCCGCCCTGATCCATCTCTCTGCCGAATCGCCGGGGAACCCGGGGTGCACGAAGCTCAGCAGCTTCTGGCCGTGCCACTCCTCGTAGGGCAGGTCCTTCCTCAGGATCCCCCGCTTCTTGTGCGAGAGGTAGAGCGCGGTCACGGGCTCGGGCATGAGCAGCATGAACTGCACGAAGTCCGCCTCGAGGCCCACCATGAAGTCGATGTCCTCCTCGATGTTCTCCTGAGTGTGGTGCTCCTGGCACAGGATGCCAGAGGCGAGGACGATGATCCCCTTCTCCCTGAGCTCCCTGACCAGCTCGCGCGCGTCGATCCCGCGGTTCTTCTCGAAGTTGCCCTTCGTGGAGCTCGACTCCACGCCTACCCACACGAACATGACGCCGAGCCTCACCATGTTGTCCACGCCGAAGGCCCGGATCGCCTCCGCGGACGAGAAGATCTGGAACGTGAAGAACCGGCGGTGCCGCTCGATCTCCTCGAGCAGCTCCATGGCGCGCCCGCGGTCCTTGAGGAAGTTCTCGTCCATGACGAAGAACTCCTCGATGCCGCGCTCGTCCGCGAGCCGCGCGCACGTCTCGTACACCTCCCTGCCGGTCGCGAGGAAGGGGGTGTAGCTCTTGCCGAAGAAGTGGCTCGTGCAGCAGAAGCTGCACCCGTTGACGCACCCGACCCCGGGCACGAGCACGCTGGTCTTCTTCCCCGGGACCGGCGCGCCCATGATGCTCGCGCGCTCGGTGCTGGGGAGCGCGGGGTGCACGATCGGGGCGTCCGGATCCTGGCCCAGGAACTCCCGCATCCACCTGATCCCCTCGCCCCTTGCCACGTGGTCGCAGTCCACGAGGTCCTCGATGCCCTCGATCGCGGTGCCGTGCCCGCCGAGCACGATCACGGACCCCGGCGCCCGCTTCCTCGTGATGCGCGCCATCTCCCTGGCCTTCACGAAGTTCGGCGCGATGAACGAGATGCCGACGACGTCGTAGCCCTTCTTGACCTCCCTCTCGAACCGCCTCCTCGAGGGGAAGTCCAGCACCGTGACGTCCGCGTCCACGTTCTCCGCGATGAAGTAGAGCCCGAAGGACCTGTGGTGGTAGCGGAACGAGGCCGCGCCCTGGGCCCGCGTGACCTGGTTGTGGAAGAGCTCCATGATGTTTTCCTTGCGGCCCCACTCGTCGTCGACCCCGAAGGGCCCGAACACGCCGCTCAGCAGGATCCTCTTCCTCGGGTTGCCTGTTGCCTTCATCCGATCACCTCTCGCTGCCCATGTAGAACCACCGTGTCATGGCGCTGTCATGGCTCCCGCCGGAGGTTGGATCCCCGGCTCAGACCGTGTGCTGCTGGGCCCTTGCAGCCACGCGGTCCGGGACGCTCTCCTTCTGGCTCCTCCTGTCCGGCAGTGGCATCACGCCCGCGAGCTCGCCGATCACGTTGACAAGCTCGGAACCGGCGGGGATGACTATCTTGGCGTTGCGCGCGAGGGATTTCTCGACGGTCTCCAGCTTCCGCAGGAGCTGCGCGTTCCCGACGAAGTACTTGTCCGCGGCCTCGTTGACGAGCTTTATGGCCTGTGCTTCCCCCTCGGCCGCGAGGATGTTCGCCTGCCTGATTCCCTCGGCCTTCTTGATCTCCGCCCTCCTCGCGCCGTCCGCCATGGTCTCCGTGGCGGTCGCGAAGTCGATGGCGGCGACCTTCTCGTTCTCTGCCTTGACCACCTTGTTCATCGTCTCCTGCACGTCGCTGGGCGGATCGATCTCCTTGAGCTCGGTCCTGACGATCTCCAGGCCCCAGGACGCTGTCTCGTCGCGGAGGGTCCTGTGCAGCTCGCTGTTGATCTTCCCGCGCTCGCTGTTCGCGGACTTTAGGGTCAGCGTGCCGATGATGTTGCGCAGCGTCGTCCTGGCCAGGTTCACGATCTGGTAGCGGTAGTCGTACACCGAGTACTGCGAGCTCTTGACGCTCTCCTCGTCGCTCTTCACCTTGAAGTACACCTGGGCGTCCACCCTCGCGTTGAGGTTGTCGTTGGTGATGATCTCCTGCGGCTCCGCGTTCACCATCATCTCCGTGACGTTGATGAGGAACATCCGGTCGACTCCCGGGATGATCCAGTTGAAGCCGGGAAGCGCCAGGCGATGGTATTTCCCCAGACGCTCGATGAGTCCCCTCCCCGTTGGCCGCACGATCCTGACGCCGGCCATGAAGTAGCCGACCAGTACGAACGCGCATCCGACCACACCTATGAGCAAGTACATGGCATTCTCCTCGCCCGATACGTTCGGGCACTGTCTGCGAAGCATCGAGATCCGCCGTTCCGGCCTGTGCTTGCACCCGGATCGACGCCAGCGATCGAGCGCAACAAGCGTGCCATGGCGCCGGAACGGGGACGCGCCCGCAAATCCCGGTCGATTCGCGAGGGATCGCCCGGATGACCGCGACATGGATCCGGTATGGGGCGATCGTGCGCTAGCCCTGCCCGGCCCCGGGTCCATCATTGTGATTGGGGGCCGGGGTCACCTGTGGGCGCCGTTCCTCGCTCCCGGACGCCTGCCGCCTATCATGCCGTAGCCCTTCAGCTTCCTGTAGAGGGTCGCGGATCCGATCCGCAGCTGCCGGGCAGTGCGGGTCTGGTTCCCCCCGTTCAGCTCGAGGACCGCGAGGATGTACTCCTTCTCCACGTCGCTGAGCGGCTGCACCGTTCCCTCGCTGACCACCGGCCTGGGGAACGCCTGCCTCACCTCCTCTGGCAGGTCCTGGAGGTCCACGCGGCTCCCGCGCGCGAGCGCGACCGCACGCTCCATCGAGTTCTCCAGCTCGCGCACGTTGCCGGGCCACTCGTAGCGCAGCAGCTGATCCGCGGCGCGCGGCGTGAGACCCGAGATCTTGCGGCCCATCCGCACGGCCGCGTCCGCGAGCAGCACGCGGGCGAGCGGCAGGATGTCGTCCCTGCGATCGCGCAGCGGAGGCACGCCGAGCTCCACGACCTTGAGCCGGTAGTAGAGATCCTGCCGGAACTCGCCGTCCGCGACCCTGTGCGCGAGGTCGCGGTTGGTCGCTGCCAGGACCCGGACGTCGATCGGCCGGCTCTTGGACTCCCCCACCCTGCGGATCTCCCTCTCCTGGAGCACTCTCAGTAGCTTGACCTGCATGCCGGGCGACACCTCTCCGATCTCGTCCAGGAGCAGCGTCCCGAGGTTCGCCGCCTCGAACAGTCCGGGGCGGTCGGAGGTCGCGCCCGTGAACGCCCCGCGCGCGTGCCCGAACAGCTCGCTCTCGAGGAGGGTCTCGGTGATTGCGCCGCAGTTCACCGCGATGAAGGGACCTGCCGCGCGCGACGACTCGTCGTGGACGAGCCTCGCTATCCGCTCCTTGCCCACCCCGCTCTCGCCCGTGATCAGCACCGTGGCATCGACCTTGGAGACGCGCCTGGCGAGGTCCACGATGTGCTGCATCCTCGCGCTCTTGGTCACGATCCCGAGAGGCTCATCCACGTCGCGTACCACGCGGACCAGCGCCTGGCGGTGCGCGCGGAGCTTCTCCTCGGCCGCCCTCAGGGTCTCTGTGACCCTGCTCAGCGAGACCTCGAGGCATTCGTCGAGGCGCTTCGAGTCGAAGAACACGAGATCCCCGGAGCGCTCCTCGCCCCACTCCTCGCGCGTCCTGCCCAGGAGGTGGCAGGCCGCGTCGCCCTCGCCCAGGCAGCGATCCTCGAGCACGTAGATCTCGGTGCCCGTCGCGCGGCTCATGTAGCCGCTCATGAGGCCGCAGATGGTCCAGCACACGGGCGAGCCCGATCGGCCGAAGTGCAGGAGGTGCTGCTCGGCCTCGTAGGACTCGAGCAGCATCGCCCCCTTCCTGGTCACCGGATCCTCGCTACCCGGCTGGGTCCTGAACAGGCCGCCGAGCGCGTGGATGCGGGGTCCTGCGCGGCGCCATTCCTTGTTGCTGGACCACTTGAACTCCTTCTTCATGGCAGCGGCCATGCGCCAGCCGTGGGCGAAGCCGAACTGGGTGAGCACGGCCCTAGCAGCGGTCAGGCCGAAGTTCTGGACCAGGTAACGGCGCAGGAGCCCCATGGCCACCGCGTCGAGCAGCAGCGCCCGCTGCCCTGCGAAGCGGATCATGCCTCCCTCCGGGTCCAGCGCCAGGATCTCCTGGTGGTGCAGATCCTCGACTCGCATCGTCCACCTCCATCAGATCGAAGTGACATTACTTCATTTCGATTGACCAGGATCGGCCGGGAATCGCCGCCCGGGCGCAACCGCCCGGAACCACGGGAGTAATACCCGTGGCCGGAACCTTGCAAACTCACGCACGCCGGACGAGGAGGGACGGCGCATGATGATACGGATCGGAGATCTGGTGCTGGTGGCCTTCGAGGAGGCATCCAGATACAGCGCGGATCCGAGGGAGGTGACGCGGCTGGCCGCGCGCACGGTGGGTTACCTGCTCCGGTACGCCCGCAGATCCATTCCCCGCGAACGGTGCACGGCGCCCGGGGCCGCTCGCATGCTCGCGGCCATGTCCGGGCGCG
>CAZGVR010000073.1:6786-11199 GCA_964528945.1 uncultured Myxococcales bacterium | reverse complement strand
GTCCACAGCGCGGGCGAGATCTCCCGGATCGTCCCGATCCAGCTCCCGTCCGCCGCCATCCTGACCACGTACGACTCGCCCAGGTCGGACGCGTCCGGCTCCACGCTCCACGCGACCGCGAACTCGCTGCCGGACCACGCCAGCGACGGATCCCCCGCGCCCCACCCCGGGTCCGGCGCGTCCACGATCGCGTCCGCCGCCCACAGCGCGGCCCCGTGCTCGTCGAAGGAGTTGCACGCGACCGCCGTGTCGGGCCCGCCCTGGGTCCAGCACGCGGCCAGCGCGCTCCCGGTCCACGCCACGTCCAGCGAGTGCGCCTCCCACGTGTCCGACCTCATCCGAGCCTCGGTCCCGACCTCGATCCAGTCCTGGTCCCAGCGCATGAGGTAGGGCCGCGGGTTCCCGCCGATCAGGGTCTCCTTCATCCACTCGACCAGGTACAGGCTCCCGGTCCACACGGGCCGGACCGGCCCGTCCGCGTAAGGGTCGCCCGTCAGGTACGGCTCGCCGTGGACCACGGGATCGCCCTCCGCGTCCAGGGGCCAGGCGTACAGGTCGCTGTCCCCGCCCGCCTCGGACTCGAAGATCACGCCGTACTCGCTCCCTGTCCACGCGATCCCGGGATCCTGGCCGCTCCCGGGCAGCGCGCTCACGCGCAGGGGGGCCTCGATCCGCGCGAGGCCGTCCACGATCCCGTCGCAGTCGCCGTCCACGCCGTCGAGGCACTCCGCGGCCGCGTCCGGGCTCACTCCCGCGTCCCCGTCGTCGCAGTCGTCGCCGCCGCAGTCCCTGCCGCCCGCCCCCGCCCCTCCGGCGTCGTGCCCGTCGCCGTCGTTGTCCGCGTCCGCCACGCCGTTGCAGTCCAGGTCCAGGGCCGCTCCGCACCCGGGCACCGCCGCCGGGCTCACCAGATCGTCCCCGTCGTCGCAGTCGTCGCCGCCGCAGTCCCTGCCGCCCGCGCCCGCCTCTCCCGCGTCGTGCCCGTCGCCGTCGTTGTCCGCGTCGGCCGCGCCGTTGCAGTCGATGTCCTCGGCCGCCCCGCACCCGGGCGTCCCGCCCGGGTTCGCGGCTGCGTTCGCGTCGTCGCAGTCGTTGCCCGTGCAGGCCGTGCCGTCCACCGAGGCCGCGTAGTACCCGTCCCCGTCCGCGTCCACGGCCCCGTGCGAGCACGTGCCGTAGTCCTCGTCGCACGCGTCCGACGTGCACGGGTCCCCGTCGTCGCAGTCCGCGTCCGACGTGCATCCCGAGTCGGCGCCGTCGCCGCCGTCCCCGTCCGCGCCGTCCGGCGCGTCCGCGTCGCCGCCCGGATCGTCCGCGTCGCCCGCACCGTCCGGCGTATCCGCGGCCGCGTCCTGGTTCCCGCCTCCGCCCGACCCGCACGACCAGCCCGCCATCGCCACCACCGCGGCGATCGCAACAGCAAGGACCGCTCTCCTGGACATGGCTTTCATGGCCGGGAACCTAGCGTGAAAGAAATCGGAAGTCCATACGGGGGAAGCGTGGAAGAACTGCGGCTGGACTGCGTTCCGGCTTCCGACCGTAGTAGGTCATACTAGTATATTTCCGAGACAGAAGCCTGCGGGGCGCACGAGTTCCGATCCACATCCCGCTCATCTCCTCCCTTGTGTGCGCACGACCGACCACGCGCCGAGCCATGCCTCTAACTCCGACGGCCTGATGCGATAGCGGGCGAAGTTGCCCTCGTGAAGTCCCAGCAGCTCGTCCTCGACGATCTCCCTGAACCTGTCCTCCTCGGCGCGGTCGATGCTCTCGCGCGCCCGGCGCTCGACGTGGGCCGCCGCGACCGCCCTGTCCATCCTGCCCCGGACGACTTCGGCCACGATCTCTCGCATCGCGTCCCTGTGGCGCAGCCGGAAGGGATCGGGCTCCCCGAGCGATTGCCGGACGGCCTTGTAGCGCTGCACGGATCGTTCGTAGGCCCATACGAACACGTCCCTCAGCAGGTCCACCTGGTTCAGTTCGTACACCCCGAGAACGGCCTCGTTGTACAGCTCCCTCGGTACGTCGGTGAAGGACAGGGGGCAGACGTTGCCCCTGATGAAGGGGATGTTGGCGGCGAGGCGCGAGACGCGCTTGTTCACGTCGTCGAACGGCTGGAGATAGGGGAGATGGACCATCGTGAAGAACGCCTGCTCGAAAGGGTCATCGATCGCACTCGCCGTCGCAAGGAAACGATCGAAATGCTCCTCGATGAGTTGCGGGACCTCCGGTGGATGATACGGGGATCGTTCAATGCCCACTGCGATCGTCCGGAGCCTGCCGGTGGCCATCGGGTCCGGAAGCAGGTTGTTGGCCAGCAGGGCGTGCAGGTTGAGGATGGTGTACCGGTCGAAACCGATCTCGGCGGTGGATTCGACGAGGAACTCGATGGCGTCCTTGTGGTTGAGGATCATCTGGGTTTCCAGACTGTCCTTGCCGTCGGCCTCCCGGCCGAAAGCGATCAGGCGCCGCGTGTCGAGCAGCGAGTAAGTGTTGCCTTCGAGGCGGCTCGAATTCCATGACAGATCGATGAGCAGTCTTTCGAGGATCCGCTTCGTGTAGGTCCCCGCCGGCTGTCCGCCGGCCCCGGATCTCCCCGCCATCCGGAGACGGGACCTGTCGGCGGCTGCGAGATAGAAGCTCTCGTTCGGCAGGTAGGATTCGAGAAACTCGCGAACATGACCGACCGGGCGCCTCCCCTCCGCCGTGGCGCCGAGGTAGCGTCGAATCCGCACGCTCCGCTTGGACAGCGGAACGATCGTCACCTCCCGCCGGTCGATCCCGTCGTGACCGCCATCGCCCCCTTCTTCCGGTCCGACCTCCCGCGCCCGATACCTGGCCGAGCGACCCTTCCCATTCATGACCAGCCGGCCGACCGCCACAAGATGCTTGAGGCGGTATTGCAAGGTGCGTCGCGATCCCCCGACCCCCAACCGCTGCTCGATCTCCACTGCGGTCAGCCCTTCCGGACCGCTGCCAACGATATATTCGATCTCCTCGGTCACGGACTGGGGAATACGCCTGGCCACGGCATTCCCTCCTTCTCTTCTCTGTTATTGCGCAACAATAATCGCCATTATCACGTTTGCGCGCAACTAACAAGTAATTTTGCGCAACTTTACTGGCAATTCGGATTGTTACTTGCGCGTATAGCTGCACGTGCTCGTCGTCGTTTGAGGCGCTGGACGACGAGAGCCTCCGCGAGTTCCGGCGCCTCCTCCACGACCTCGACCACGAGACACGGCCGTATGAAACGAGAGGACGTCGCGAAGCGCCTGAGCGTCTCGCCGACAGGCCGCCGAAGAAGCCCGAGAGCACCCCGCCGAGCGGTAGCCAGCGCCGGTCGATCTCCAGCTTCTCGAAACGCAGATGGTCAGGCCCGAGGCGAGCAGCGCGGCGACAGCGACGATGGCGTACTCCATGGCCGGCCTCCTCACAACCCCGGCAGCGCCCACACGGTGAGCACCGACGTAAAGAGAGCCGCCGTACCGGCGAGGCCGACCCTGGCGGCCATGGCCGACTCGGCGGGGACTTGCCGCGACCAGCGCCAGGCCCGCCAGGCGATGACGAGGATCGCGGCGAGCATCACCCAGCCGAGGACCGTGATCCCGACCATCGCGGCAGGCGCGGTGAGCGACCCGTCCCCGAGCTGCTCCAAGGTGTGCCGCCCCTGCGGATCACGGAGTGCGAGCGGCAGGAATCCGCCCCACGAGGTGATCTTGACGGCGGCTTTCGCCAGGTGGGCCACGGCCACGACCGGTGCCGCGCCTGTCGCGGCGGCGAGCAGGAGCGAGCGCAGGCCGGAACGGTGCCCCACGAGGTAACCCACGCCGGCGATGGCGGCCCAGACAGCGAGCGGGAACAGCACCAGGAACCAGAGGGACTCGAACCAACCGATGGGCACCGCCGGCACGAGCGCGGCGAGCCGCTCGGGGACGAGGTGGAACACCGAGTCCAGCCACTTCACCTCGCCGATCACCTCGTGCGCGACGAAGCCGAGCGCGACCATCACGAACCCCGCCTCGTAGGGCTTTAGCAACGCCTTCTTGAGCACAGGTGCCCCAGCCGTGACGATCCCGACGCCCATGTTGTCGTAGGGGCAGACCTTGGCGCACTGCAGGCAGAGCACGCAGCCGTCGGAAGCGTCGCGATGGAAGGGCCGGAGCAGCGAGGGGCAGCTCCTCTTGTCGAAGCGATGGCGGTTCTCGTTCTGGACGCAGTCCCTGGTCGGACAGCGCTCGCACGCGTCGGGATCGCGCGCCTCGAGCTGGAGCGGTGTGTACCGGCCGTAGACCGAGAGCAGCGCGCCCGCGGGGCAGAAGGCCTTGCAGAACGACCGCGGCTGGCGGAACGCCAGACCCGTGAGGAGAGCGCCGCCAAGCAGGACGAGGAGCAGGATGGCCGTGTAGTGGG